>DATMML010000054.1 GCA_035570235.1 Vicinamibacteria bacterium
TTTTAAGCAGGGTGTCGTGGGTTCGATCCCCACAGGGCCTACCAATAGCATCAATAGTTTACGGTTTAAATACGCCCCGGCATGTGATTGGGCTTGCACTGGGGTTGCACAAGATCTGGCCTCCGTCCTAAACCGGTGGAACGAGCACCTCCCGCCGCTGTCCACGGAAGATCGTTCGCTGAAACGACCCCTTACACCCGGCCCGTCTGGCGAAGAGTGAGCTCACGTCAACGCGCAAATGGAGATACTCGCCAATGCCGTTGAAAATCAGGATGCCCTCTCCCAATGGGCTGAGGATCAGCTGGAAACGGTGAGCCCCTGTACCGGGCCCAGCAACCGGTGGGCTCACGGGCTGCCGCGGGTGTACGAGTTCATGGTGGGGGTCCGCTTCTAAAGGAACCGCAGGCTGGCCCCGGGGGTAACCTCGGGGCCTTTCCTTCTGGAACGCCCCCCCTGTGGCCCTAGGAGGAGGGACGGTTGGCCCGGCGGCTCCAGGTGGCAGCGAGGGCGGCGTCGCCGAGGGCCCGCCACGTGGCCGCGGCCAGAAGATAGCTGCGAGGGGACGGGTTCGCGGCCACCATCTGCTCCATCAGGCTCGCGACCGCCGCCCGGTCTCCCCGCAGGAAACAGAGGACGGCCAGGTTCGAGTAGGCCTCGGCGTGTCCGGGAAAGCTCGCGATCTCCTTCCGGTAGGCGGCCTCGGCCTCGGCCGGCCGGGCCAGGCGGGCGAGGGCGTCCGCCCGGAAGAACTCCAGGCCGTAGACGCCCGCCAGCCTCAGCTCGGCGGCCCGCCCCTCCGCCTGGCCCAAGACGAGGAGAGCCGCCCGAGGATCGCCCCTCTTCAATTCAACTTCGGCGAGGAGGAGCATGAAGGAGGGCTGCGGGCTCCGGCCGCCGGCCGCGGCCCGGGCGTGGCCCAGGGCTTCGTCTAAGCGGTTGCGGGCGAGGGCCACGCGCGTCAGGAGGTCCCGGGCCTTTGCCGGGTTGAGGGGAAGGGCCCTCCTGGCCGTCGCTTCCGCCTCGGCGAGCCGGCCCCGCCTGAGCTGAGCGTAGCCCTGCGCGAGGGCGACGTCCTCGAGGAAGAGCGGCGAGCGCTGGAGGGCTTCCTGGTAAGCCGCCTCCGCCTCGTCGTCCCTTCCCGCTTCGGCGTAGACGTCACCCAGCTTAATCCAGACCTCGACCATGGCCGGGTTCGCCTTGACCATGGCCGTGAGCACCTCGAGCGCCTCGCCCACCCGGTGGTCCGCGGCCAGACGCCAGCCCTCCCTCATGGCCTGGAGGAACTTCAGGTTATCCCGCGGGTTCGGGAGGGGGGAGGCGCCGCGCTCCCGGACGCCACCGATGTAGCCGAGGGCGGCCAAACGCTCCGCGGCGCCGGGGTCCGGGCGGGCGACGTCCTGGGGACCGAGCATCGGGAAGCGCTCGAGTTCCCGGGCGAGACGCGCGGCGGTGGCGGCCTCGCTCGCGATTCGATCGTTCCGTTCCGCCGGATCGGATGCGATGTCGTAGAGCTCGGGCCGCGGGCCCTGGATGTAGTGATAACGGCCGTCGATGAGGGAGCGGAGCTCGCTCCACCCGAGTTGAATCCGGGGATAGAGGGTCTCCGCGTAGATGAACCGCGGCTGCGGGGCCGGTAACCGCAGCAAGGAGAGCCCCCGCAAGCCCCCCGGCGTCTTGAGGCCGAGCATGTCGGTGACGGTAGGAAGGATGTCGCTGAGTTGCGCGGGAGCCTCCACGCGCCCGCCCCCCCGCGCCCCGCCGGGCAGCTTCAGGAGGAGGGGGACGTGGAGCGCCTCCAGATAGAGGAGGATCGAATGCTGGTCCTCCCCGTGGTCGCCCAAGCCCTCGCCGTGGTCCGAGGTGAGGATGATGACGGCACGGTCGTAGACGCCGAGCGTCTTGAGGTCGGCCAGAAAGTCGCCCACGATGGCGTCGGCGGTCGCTACCTCGCCGTCATAGGCGGACGGGTAGAGGCTCCTAAAGGGCTCGGGAGGGTCGTAGGGGACGTGGGGCTCATAGATGTGGAAGAAGAAGAAAAAAGGCGCCGTCTCTTGGCGCGCGATCCACTCCCGGGCGAACGCGGCTGTCTTCCCGCCCGGTCTCTGATAGTCGATGAAGGGCGCGCCCGGTCGGGGATCGATCGAGTCCTCGTAGTAATCGAAGATCCTGGCCAGGCCGGTCTCGGCCCGTAACACGTAGGACGAGACGGCCGCCCCCGTGGCATAGCCCTGGCCCTTGAGCAGAAAGGGGAGGCTCGTGTGCGCCTCCCCCGAGAAGACGAAGCCCAGGTTGTTCCGGACCCCGTGTTCCTTGGGCAGGAGACCGGTCAGCATCGTGAGATGGGAGGGCAGCGTCATGGGGCAGGGGCTGTAGGCGTTCTGGTACAGGATCGCCTCTCGCCGGAAGCGGTCTAGGTTCGGCGTGCGCACGCCGCGGTACCCGTAGGCAGGGAGCCGGTCCGCGCGCAGGGTGTCGATGGAAATCAAGACTACCGGGGCTCGGGGAAACACGGGGGGAGAGGAGTCTCCGCGGCAGGCCCCCAGCAGGGTCGCGAGCCCTAGGGTGGCCGCAAGCTCGACGCTCTTCATGACTCGCTCATGTTAACCGCCCTCGCGGGGCGCAGGGGCAGGAGGTTGGCGGACCGCTTTGTAGGCGCTGACGAGTTGGCGCCAGCCGTTCGGGGGGGAGGCCCTCGCTGATAGTGCCTCCCCGGTCCCTCGGCCGCCTCACGCCCAGCAGTTCCTCCAGCCGGGCTGGCCGAGAAAACCAATCCGGGGTGCCTCATGTGGAGGCGTACAGGTGCGAGTACAGGTGCTTGACACCTCTCAAGAATACGGAGAAGGTTGTCAAGCTTGGAAGCACGGCTCCGCGGCAGTGGGCCGGAGCGGTGGAGGGTTATGGCGGCGCCGCAGCGCGGTCGCGTCCCGGTCTCGCTCCTGGCCGTGATCGTTGCCACCGCCGGTATGGGGTGCGCGAGGGGGCGCGCGAGCGATGATCCCCGCCGCGGGGGCAAGCCGGTCAAGGCCCGGGTGGTGCCGGTGGTCGCGCGAACGATCCAGCGCACGGTAGAGGCCGTGGGCTCGCTATTCCCGTTCGAAGAGGTCACGGTGGGCTCGGAGGTGGAAGGGAGGGTCGACGAGGTGTACGTGGATGTGGGAGACCGCGTCACTCGAGGCCGGCCATTGGTGAAGATCGTCGCCGTCGAGCTCAGCTTGACCCTGGAACAGGAGCGGGCCGCCCTGCGGCAGATTGAAGCGCGCCTGGGCCCCTCCGAAGGCGGCGGGGAACTAAGGAGCCCGACGGAGGCGGCGGAGGTAAAGAAAGCGGAGGCCGACCGGACGGACGCGGCCCAGAAATACCAACGCACGCAAGAGCTCCTCACGCAGGGCCTCATCGCCCGCGAGAGTTTCGACGAGGCGGAGGCGCGCTACCACGGGGCGCAGGCCGCCTATGACATGGCGGTGCAGAACGTCCAGAACCTGCGGGCCCAGGCCGCCCAACACACGGCTTCGGTGGCCCTAGCCGACAAGAAGCTGCGCGATACCCTGATCCGCGCCCCTTTCCCGGGTCAAGTGAAGCAGCGCAACGTCAGCCCCGGGCAATACGTGAAGGTGCAGACCCCGGTCATGGTGATCGTGGACAATGACCCCCTGCGCGTGCGGCTCAAGGTCCCGGAGAAGATGGCGGGCTGGGTCGCGGTGGGCCGGCCGGTGAACGTCCAGGTCGAGGCCTACCCCGGTCGCACTTTCGTGGGCGAGCTCTCGCGCATCAACCCCTCCGTGGACCCCCAGACCCGCTCCTTCGAGGTGGAGGCGCTCCTCGACAACAAAGAGGGCTTGCTTAAACCGGGCTTCTTCGCCCGGGCCACCATCGCCTCCAACCATGTGGACACTGCCCTCCTCGTACCCCCGGAGGCCCTGCGCTATCTCTACGGCGTCTATAAGATCTATACGGTCGAGCACAGCGCGCTCCGCGAGACCGAGGTCAAGCTGGGCGCGCGAGAGGGCGGCGAGGTCGAGATCGTAGCCGGCATCAAGGATGGCGCGCGGGTGGCGGTTCCCGTCGCGGGCCAGGAACTGCGGGACGGGGCGCCCGTAGATCCGGTGGAGTAAGGGGTGTTCCCCGGCCACCGGAGCCGGGGCGGGGAGTGGGCGATTCTCCCCCCCGCCGCGGACGGCAGAGGCGAGGGCAGGGGGCACCGCCTCGGTGCGGACGCCTCTGGTAATCTCCCATGACGCTGGCCGAGCTCTGCGTCAAGCGTGGCGTGTTCGCCGTCATGCTCATCGCGTTCCTAGGGGTCCTGGGGATTTTCTCCTTCCGCGACCTTGGCGTGGACCTCTTCCCGCGGGCCGATCCCGCCACCGTCAACATCAGCGTCAAGCTCGCGGGGGCCACCCCGGAGGAGATGACGACGCAGGTGGTTTTGCCATTGGAGGAGGCCTTGTCCACCATCAGCGGACTGGACGAGCTGACCTCCTCCGCCACTGAAGGCAACGCCCGCGTCACGTGCCAGTTCGTCCTCGAGCGCGAGATCGAGAGCGCCGCCCAGGACGTGCGCGAGAAAGTAGCGGGAGCCCTGCGCAACCTCCCCCCCAACATCCTGCCCCCCATCATCCAGAAGGCCGACCCCGACTCCGACCCCGTCCTCACCGTGGTCGTGGCGGGGGACAAGAGCCTGCGGGAGACCACGGAGATCGCGGACAAGCGCATCAAGCGCGTCTTGGAGACGGTGGACGGCGTGGGGCAGGTGAGCCTGACCGGGGGCCGGCTCCGCCAGATCCGGATCTTCGCCGACGCGGACAAGCTCGCCGCCTACGGGCTCACCATCATGGACGTCGAGAGCGCCGTCCAGAACGAGAACGTGGAGATCCCGGGCGGGACGATCGTGCGCGGGGACGCGGAGTTGGGCGTGCGCACCCTCGGCCGTCTGGATGCGGTGAGCCAGTTCGGCGACATCATCGTGAAGAACGTGGGGGGCAGCCCCATCCGGGTCAACGACCTCGGGGCGGTGGAGGACAGCTACGGCGAGCCCCATTCCTGGAACCTGCTCGAGGACAAGCAGGCGGTCTCCCTCGACGTGCAGCGCCAGTCGGGCACCAACACGGTCAAGATCATCGACACCGTCAAGCGCAAGATCGCGGAGATCGAGAAGACCCTGCCCCCGGGAATGACCCTCCGCGTCATCCGGGACCAGTCGGTCTTCATCAACGCCTCCATCGTCTCCCTCGAGGAGCACCTGCTCTTCGGAAGCCTCCTGGCCAGCCTGGTCGTCCTCCTCTTCATCCGTAGCCTCCGTTCCGTCGTCATCGCCTCCCTGGCCATCCCCACCTCCATCATCGCTACCTTTACCCTTCTGAAGGCGATGGACTTCACCCTAAACAACATGACGCTGCTCGCGCTCACCCTGGCGGTGGGGATCGTGATCGATGACGCCATAGTGGTGCTCGAAAACATCGTCCGCTATCTGGAAGAGAAGGGCTACGAGCCTAAGAGCGCGGCCATCGCCGCCACCCAGGAGATAACGCTGGCCGTGCTCGCCACTACTCTTTCCCTGGTGATCATCTTCCTACCCATCGCCTTCATGAACGGGTACGCTCGCCGCTACGTCAACCAGTTCGGCTGGACCATGGCCTTTTCCATCTTGGTCTCGATGTTGGTCAGCTTCACCCTCACCCCCATGCTCAGCTCGCGCCTGCTCAAGCGCGTCCCCGCGGGCGGCGCGCACGCCTCGAAAGCGTCGCCCTTTTTCGTCTGGATCGACCGGAGGTACGGCGAGATCCTGGCTTGGTCGCTCGATCACCGGAAGGCCGTGATGGGGATCGCCCTCGGGACCTTCCTCCTCGCCCTGCCCCTGAACGCGCTGGTGGGCCGGGACTGGATCCCCCCCGACGACGAGGGCGAGATCACCGCGCTCCTGAACTTGCCCGAGGGCACTTCCCTCGACGCGACCGCACGCCTCGCCACCGAGATCGCGGGGAGGATCGGCCGCCTCAAAGGCGTCGCCTTTGTGAACCCCTATATCCACGAGGGGCTCATGAGCCACGCCCACATCTACGTGAAACTCGTGGATCTCGGCAAAAGGAGCTTCTCAAATCTGGACGCGGCGGCGGAGGTCCGGAAGATCTGCGCCGGCTATCCCAACCTGCGTTCCAAGGTGATGATTCCTTCCGCCCTGGGGGGAGGGGAGACGTTCTTCCCCATCCGCGCTCTCATCCTCGGCCCCGACTTCGACCAGGTGGCGGGCGTGGCCAAGGAGGCGGCGGGGCGGATGCGGAAGGTGCCCGGACTCTTGGACGTGGATACCAGCGTGAGCATCAACAGTCCGGAGCTGCAGGTGATGATCGATCGCCAGCGAGCCTCCGACCTCGGCGTGCGGGCCGCCGACATCGGCAACGCGTTGCGCCTCATGATCGCCGGCGAGGACCAGATCTCGACCTACAAGGAAGGGGACGAACAGTACGACGTCACCATGCAGCTCCTGCCCGGGCAGCAGAAGAACCCCGAGGTCCTCTCGCGGCTCATGATCCCTTCCGCCAAGGTGGGCCAAGTGCGGTTGGACAACGTGGCCGCTATCCAGCGGGGCGTGGGCCCGGCGCGTATCGACCGCTACAACCGGCAGTTTCAGGTGCAGGTGTTCGGCAACAACGCCCCCGACTTCCCCTTGGACGCGGCGGCGCGCGCGGTGGGGGAGGAAGTCCGGAAGACCGGCCTACCTGCCGGGTACAACTTCCGCTTTACGGGCTCGGTTAAGATCCTGGACGAGACCACCCGCAACCTCATTATTGCCTTCCTGCTGGCGTCCATCTTCATGTACATGGTGCTGGCCGCTCAATTCGACAGCTTCCTCCACCCCTTCACCATCATGCTCAGCCTCCCGCTGTCGATTCCCTTCGCGCTCTTCTCCCTCTGGATCACCGCGCGCACGCTCAACCTGTGGAGCTCCCTCGGGGTGCTCCTGCTGCTCGGCATTGTCAAGAAGAACGGCATTCTTCAGGTGGACTACACAAACAAGCTCCGCGCGGAGGGCCTGCCCCTGCGGGAGGCGATCCTCAAGGCCAACCACGTGCGGTTGCGGCCCATCCTGATGACCACCCTCTCGATTGTCGCCGGCCTCATCCCCACTGCCATCGGGATCGGGGCCGGGGCCGCCCAGCGCTCGGCGGTCGCGGTTACCATCATCGGCGGCCAGACCCTGTGCCTTCTTCCCACCCTCCTAGTCACGCCCGTGGCCTACTCGCTCTTTGCGGAAGCCGAGGAGCGCGGCTTTCGGGCCAGCCTCGCCCCCCTTGTGGCTTGGGCCTGGACCGGGGTCCGCTCGCCTCGAGTCTAAGGAGAAGGAGGCCGTAGCCTCTGGGCGGCGCCGAGCGAAATGCAGCCGCCTCACGGGCTCGCTTAGCACCCTGCCACGGCTTCCCGCAGGACCCCCCGTACGGGAAGGGGCAACCACCGCCGCCCGCGTGCCCGTGGCCGTGGCTCCGACTCGAGCGCGCGCAGACGCTGCCCAGGGGCCGAGGAGCGCACGTGGTCAGGCCCGAGCGTCCTCAGTTGCGCTTAATGGATTCCCGCCAGGGAGCGCCCCAGGCATCTCCTTTCTCCTTGCGTTCGCGTCCGGGTGCTTAGGGGCGGGCCGAGCGGCGTAGAATGGGCGCATGAAGAGAACTAGCTGCCACCCCCCGCGGGTGATCGCCATCCTGGGCGGACCGCTCATCCTGATCACGGCGTCTCTGGCGACGACCGCCGCGGAGTCGAGCGCTACCCGGGCGCTGTGCGTTTTCAGCAACCCCAGCTTTGCCGGGCGGTGCACGGAGACGACGGACGTTCCCACGGGCTCCTCGGCCCGTCAAGCCTGTGAGGTGGTCCTTGCGTGCCTCAACGACGCGACCTGCATCAAGAACTACTGCGAGGCGACCACGATCCGCCAGGGCTGGGCGCTGGACTCCGCAACCGCGGCTGAAGCTGCCCCCCCGGGGGTGGCAAGCGAGGCTCCTCATCGGCACGAGCATGGGGCGGGGGAGACCGAGACTCTGGGGACAGTTGAGTTCCCAGTTTCGTGCGACGCGGCCGCCCAGCGAAAGTTCGAACGAGCCGTGGCCCTGCTGCACTCCTTCTGGTACGACGAGGCCGAGAAGGCCTTCACCGACGTCACTAAGGCCGACCCCAGTTGTGCCATGGGCTACTGGGGAGTCGCCATGAGCCTGTTCCACCCCGTCTGGGCGGCGGCCAACCCAAGCGCGACCCCTAGTTCGGCGGAGATGGAGCGGGGGCGGGCGGCTGCGGAGAGGGCAAGAGCGGCGAACGCGAGAACCGAACGTGAACGCGACTACATCGCCGCCGTCCATGCCTTCTACCAGGAGCCCGGGGTCTCCGGCTATCCGGGGCGGGCCCTCGCCTTCGAGAGGGCGATGGCCCAAGTGCAGCGGCGGTATCCGGCCGACCGGGAAGCGGCCGTCTTCCATGCCCTGGCCCTCCTTGGCACCGCCGGGCCGACGGACAAGACGTACGCGAAGCAGAAAGAGGCTGCGGAAATCCTGAATACGGTTCTGCCCGGGGCCCCTCTGCACCCGGGCGTGGCCCACTACCTGATCCATAGCTTCGACTACCCAGACTTGGCGGAGCTGGCCCTGCCCGCCGCCCGCGCCTACGCGCAGATTGCAGCTTCCTCGCCGCATGCATTGCACATGCCGTCCCACATCTTCACCCGGCTCGCCCTTTGGGACGAGTCCATACAGTCGAACCTCGCCGCCGCGGCAATGGCCAAGGAGCACGTCCAAAAAACCCGGGCCGGCACTGCCTCTTTCGACCAGCTCCACGCCCTCGACTACCTGGCCTACGCCTACCTGCAAGAGGGGCGCGACGTGGACGCGAAGCGGGTGGTCGATGAGATCAACGCGGTGGAGACACTCGACCAGCAGAACTTCGCGTCCGCCTACGCCTTGGCGGCGGTGCCCGCCCGCTACGCCCTCGAGCGCCAGCAGTGGTCCGAGGCTGCGGCCCTTACCGTGCGTCCGGCCGGCTTTCCCTGGCCGCGATTCAGCTCCGCCGAGGCCTTGACTCATTTGGCCCGCGGCATCGGCGGAGCCCGGAGTGGGAACCTCGGGGTGGCGAGGAGCGCGCTCGAGCGCCTGGCGGCCCTCCACGCGGGACTCCTCGAGACCCATGATCCCTATTGGGCTGGGCAGCTGAAGATCCAGCAGCTGGAAGTGGCGGCGTGGATCGCTCGGGCGGAGGGGCAGCCCGAGGCGCGGAAGCTCATGCGGGCCGCCGCCGATCTTGAGGACTCGACCGAGAAGCACCCCGTGACACCGGGACCGTTGCTGCCGGCGAGGGAGCTTCTGGCCGATTTGCTCATGGACCTCGGTGAACCGGCCCCCGCCCTCACGGAGTACGAGGCGTCGATGAAGATCGCGCCTGGTCGCCTCAACAGCCTGGCCGGCGCCTTGCGCGCCGCCGAGGGCTCGGCAGACTGTGCCCGGGCGGCGATGCTACGGGCGAAGCTGGAGGGCTTGTCCGCGAAGGGGGGCGGGGCCCGGGCGATGGCGGCGTTGCATCCCGGTCCGTGAGCATCCACCCCCGCGCCGGGCAACCCGCGCAGCCGTCAGACCTCGTCGACCTCAGCCGGCTCGTCACCGCCTACTACACAGAACGACCGGACCCCTCCGAACCTGGACAGCGGGTTTCCTTCGGCACCTCCGGCCATCGGGGCTCTTCCCTGCGGCGCAGCTTCAACGAAGCCCACGTCTTGGCCGTGGTCCAGGCCGTGTGCGACTACCGTCGAACCCAGGGGACGGACGGCCCGCTTTTCCTGGGCATCGACACGCACGCCCTCTCGCTTCCGGCGGCGCGGTCTGCCCTCGAGGTGCTGGCCGGAAACGGAGTGGTGACGCTGGTCGACGCCGCGGACGGATACACACCCACCCCCGTCATCTCCCACGCGATCCTCGCTTGGAACCGCGGGCGCGCAGATGGCTCGGCCGACGGCATCGTCATATCGCCCTCCCACAACCCTCCGCCGGACGGTGGCATCAAGTACAACCCCCCCCACGGCGGGCCGGCCGATACCGGGGCCACGGGCGCGATCCAGGACCGGGCCAACTCTCTTCTTGCCGACGACCTGCGGGAGGTGGTGCGCATTCCCTTCGAGCGGGCCCGCAAGGCTGCCACCACGCGGGGGCACGATTTTCTCACCGCCTATGTGGATGACCTTCCGTCCGTCGTGGATCTAGAGGCGGCTCGGAGCGTGGGGGTGAGCGTGGGAGCGGATCCGCTGGGCGGGGCCAGCGTGGCCTACTGGGCGCGTATCGCCGAGCGGCACCGGCTCGAGCTTACGGTGGTGAACGACCGCGTGGACGGAGCCTTCTCGTTCATGACCTTGGATTGGGACGGCAAGATTCGGATGGACTGTTCCTCGCCCTACGCGATGGCCGGGCTGATCCGGCTGAAGGAGCGGTTCCGGGTCGCGGTGGGCAATGACGCCGACGCGGACCGGCACGGGATCGTGGTCCCCGGCTCTGGCCTCATGAACCCGAACCACTATCTGGCCGCGGCCGTCGCCTACCTCTACCGCCACCGCCCGGGTTGGAGCCCGCGGGCGGCGGTGGGCAAGACCCTGGTGAGCAGCAGCCTGATCGACCGGGTGGCGGCCGCCCTGGACCGCCCCCTGCTCGAGGTGCCGGTCGGGTTCAAGTGGTTTGTGCCCGGCCTTCTTTCGGGCGAAGTGGCCTTCGGGGGCGAGGAGAGCGCGGGGGCCTCGTTCCTGCGCCGGGACGGATCGGTATGGACCACGGACAAGGATGGCCTGATCCTTGGTCTGCTGGCGGCAGAGATCACCGCCCGCCTGGGCCGGGACCCGGGCGAGCTGTATCGTGACCTCGTGCGCGAGCATGGGGAACCGGTCTATGAGCGGATCGACGCCCCCGCCACGCCCGCGGAGAAGGCCCGGCTCGGGGCGCTCGGGTCGGAGCAGATCCGAGCCACCGAGCTGGCGGGGTCGCGGATCATCGCCATCCTCACCGTCGCCCCCGGCAACGGAGCCCCCATCGGGGGCCTTAAGGTGGTGACGGAGGATGGCTGGTTTGCGGCGCGTCCTTCGGGGACGGAGGACCTCTACAAGATCTACGCGGAGAGCTTTCGCGGCCTCGACCACCTGCACCGCCTGCAGGAAGAGGCGCGGACGTTGGTGGGCGAGGTCCTGACGGCCCCCTGACACCCTCCGGTCCACGGGAACCCCGGGCTCTTCAAAAAAGGGGCCTCGAGAACTCACGCGCCCAGCTAAGCTGGGTGGCGCTGGCCCAAGCTCCCGGAGGGCTTTGCAGCGGTGACGCTGGAGCTTATGACCGGGGAGCCCTCCGCGAGGGGTGGGCCTTAAACACAAGGTTTGACGATCCGGACCCGCCGGGAGCGCGTAGACTAGAGTGGGGGCGGGGGGCCGGAATCAAGCACGCGGATGATCGTGGTGGATCTAGGGAGGAGGAGATTCTTGAGATGGCTTGTCCCGATCGGCCTTGTTCTCGTCGCTCTTGGCTCTGGGGCCTCGCCTAGCCCAGCGTCGGTCGCCACGTCACAGCCCGCAACCGCGATCTTCGCGGGCGGCTGCTTCTGGTGCATGGAGCCGGCGTTTGTGAGTCTCGAGGGCGTGCTCTCCGTGACTTCCGGTTACACGGGCGGTGGGAAGAGGAACCCGACCTACGAGGAAGTTTCGTCGGGCTCGACCGGCCACGCCGAGTCCGTTCAGGTGATCTACGACCCCGCAAAGATCACCTACGAGCAGCTTCTGGACGCGTTCTGGCACAACATTGATCCCCTCGCCGCGAACGCGCAGTTCTGCGATCACGGGTCCCAGTATCGATCGGCGATCTTCTACCGGGACGAGAGCCAGCGGCGGGCGGCCGAGGAGTCGAGGCAGAAGCTTGAGGAGCGCCCCCAGTTCAAGGGAAAGATCAGGACGGAGGTCGTTCCCGCTTCCGCTTTCTATCCGGCCGAAGAGTATCATCAACACTTCTATCGCAAGAACCCCGTGCGTTACCAACAATACCGGCAGGGCTGCGGGCGCGACCACCGGCTCCAGGAGCTGTGGGGAGACAGCGCAGGAGGACATCGATGAGCAGCCGTTCCTGGTTCGGTCTCGTTGTGGCCGGCTGCCTGCTCCTGCCGTCGACAGCCCGCCCGCAAACAAAGACGAAGGGATGGCCCGTGAATTTCCAGAAGCCTAAGGACGAGGAACTTCGCAAAGCTCTCACTCCCCTCCAGTACGAGGTGACCCAGAAGGAGGGGACGGAGCCCCCGTTCCGCAACGAGTTCGCGGACAACCACCGGGCGGGCATCTACGTGGATGTCGTATCCGGAGAGCCGCTCTTCAGCTCGCTCGACAAATTCGAGTCCGGCACCGGCTGGCCGAGCTTCACGCGGCCGCTCGAGACGTCGAATGTCCGGACGCGCACCGACTACAAGCTCGGCCTTCCCCGGAACGAGGTGCGATCGGCGCACGCAGACTCGCACCTCGGGCACGTATTCCCGGACGGGCCGCCGCCCACCGGCCTCCGCTATTGCATGAACTCCGCCTCCCTGCGGTTCATACCCGCCGAGAAGCTGGCCGCGGAAGGCTACGAGCAGTACGTGCCGCTCTTCGAAAAGGCGAAGCGCTAATCCGCGATCGCCCACGAGCAAGCGGTTGGACCCCGGGGTGGTGCGCTCTCGGACCTGCCTCCGTGGTGCCCGGCCCTCGGTCCGGGCATTCGCCCGAGATGCTATAGTGTCCCCTCGCTCGTCGAACGCACTCAAGCAAGAAGGAGATGAGCCCAATGAAGCTGAGCTCGATGTTCGTCATCCTGGCCGCGTCGGCCGTGGCCGCCAGTGCCGCGCCGGTCACGAAGGCGGGGGCCACGCTGAGCCCGACCCAGGGCAGTACCGTGGCCGGCAGGGTCACGTTCGCCAAGGTGGACGGAGGAGTCAAGGTCAGCGTCCATCTCACGGGCTTGAAGGAAGGTGCCCACGGGTTCCACATTCATGAGTTTGGGGACTGCTCGGCGCCGGACGGCCTTTCCGCGGGTGGGCACTTCAACCCCAACGGCGAGCCGCACGCCGGCCCCAAGGATGCCCAGCGTCACACCGGAGACCTCGGGAACATCGAGGCCGGCAAGGACGGGGCGGCCACCTTGGAGTACGTGGACACCCGAGCCGCCTTCGACGGCCCGAACAGCATCCTGGGGCGCGGCGTGATCGTCCATGCCGCAGCGGACGACTTCAAGACCCAGCCCACGGGGAATGCGGGTGCTCGTCTGGCTTGCGGCGTGATCGGAGCGGCCAAGGGGGAGTAGGGCGCAAGTCTCCTCGATCCCGGGGTGGCGTCGCCTTCGGCCGTGCCCCGGGGTCGCTGGCCTACTCCCGTTCCACGCGCTCCCCCGAGGGCGCAGCAACGCTCCTGCCGGCAGCCGGCGCGGGCCGCCGCGACTTCATCGCCCTGGGGAGGGGTGACCTCTCGACCTCATACCCCGGCTGCCCAGGGTCGTCCGTGTTCAGGGCCTAGCGGACGCGGGCCAGCAGGTCGGCCTCGAGCCGAACGGTCTGGATGAGGCCGCCCTCGAAGAGGATGCGCACCTCGTTGCCGGGGGCGAGGGCCTGAAGCGGGAAAGTGGCCTTCACGCTCCTCGCGATCTTGGTCGGCCCCCAGGGATCGGCCTCACTCGGGGGCACGCGACGGATGAAAGATAGAACCGTCGTGGGCAGGATCGTCTCCGCCGGACCGTCAGGGGCGGCTTTCATGATGACGATGTACTCGATGTTGGGTAGAGGAAGCGAGCCACTGGCGGAGCTGTCAGCCTTGGCGTGAGCATAGACGTGGAGTTCGCCCGCCACGAGCTTGGGGGACAGATCGGCTTCGGAGATGGGCTGATTCTGGATCTTCATCGCCCTCGAGAACTGAGCGACGCGCAGGAAGGGGGTGTCGAAGTTAAGCACCCAGTTCCGGTCCGCTCGGATCTCGTACTGTTCGAGGTCCCTCTCCGGCGCGCTCAGACCCCAGCTGATGGCCTGGCGGACGCGCTCGGGCGTCATCTCGGGGCCGTCGAGGGCCCTCGCTTCGGCCTTCCCTAAAGACACCACCGCGGCTAGGACCAGCGTCGCGCCTCGAGCATGACCCACTGTTGCCTCCCGCCGCTTGTTCGGGAGCAAAAGGAATGCCAGCGGTGAGCAACCGTAACTTGAGCCAGAACGCTCATTTGTCTTGTGGATAGCGGGCCGGAAGGCGGCCCCCGTCCGGTTTCCGGTCCTTAGCTCTTTCCCCCGAAGTCGATGTCGTCCGGAAGCTCGTTCACATCCGTCGCCGCGTCGTAGGGAAAGTGCGTGGCCAGCTCCCGGCCTACGGTCTCGATTCCGTGGACGAGGCCGCCCGTGAAGTCTCCGGAGCGGAAGCGCTCGGACATGGCCTTAGTAACATCGCTCCAGAACTCGGGGCCCACTTTGGCGTGGATCCCCTCGTCCCCCAGGACCACGAAGCTGCGCCGCGAGGGCACGATGAAAAGGAGGATCCCGTTGCGGTCGCGGGTTGCGGTCATCCCCAGCCGTGAGAAGGCCCGCTCGGCGGCGGCCCGTAGGCCGCCCCAGAAGAACGGTGCCACGGAGACGCGGATCTCCCCGGAGGTCAGCCGCTCGGCATCCTGGATGGCCTTCTTCACCCGCTCACCGTCGATGCTGCGCAGCAGTCTCCTCTGGGCAAGAAACATGGTTCAGCTCCTTCCCATCACCAGGAGCCCGAGGCCCCGCCTCCGCCCGACCTGCCGCCCCCTCCCGAATAGCCACCGCCCCCACCGCCCCCACCGCCCCCACCCCCGCCGCGCCCTCCGGAAAGGACATTGAGCAAGAGCCACATGGCGAGGGACGGGTTGGTGATGAGGAGGATCAGGAAGCCGAGGACGGCGAGGCCGATGAGGATCTTCTGTCCGGTGGAGAGCGCCCTCGTCGGTGCCGGACGGTGCTCCCGGAAGGTCGGCTGCGTCCCGCCCTCCCCGGGGGCGGGGCGCCCCTCGATGGCGGCCAGGGTCGCCTCCACTCCGGCCTTGACCGCGCCATCGCGGTCCCCGGCCTGGATCCGGGGGGCCATGACATCCCGGATGATGCGACCGGCGACCAGGTCCGGGATCCGATCCTCCAGGCCGTAGCCGACCTCAAAGCGGATCTTCCGATCGTCGGCAAACACGAACAAAGCAAGACCGTCGTCGAGCCCCTTGCGGCCGGGCTTCCATTCCTTGAACGCGCGGACGGTAAAGTCTTCGAGGGGAGTGTCGCCGGTGCTGCGCCCGATCCAGACCAGGACCTGGTGGCCCGTCTGATGCTCGTAGGCCTCCAGGCGCTGGTCGAGAGTTCCGCGGGCCGCTTCGGAGAGGAAGCCCGCGGTGTCGGTGACCCAGCGCGCGGGGGCCGGCGGGACCGCGGCGGGCGCGGCGGCCAGCGAGGCCGCCGAGAGGGCTGCGGCCGCGGCGAGAACCGCGGCCGCGAGCCTGCGGGCTGGGAAAAGGATCACGTGGCTAGAACTTGACCTTCGGCGCCTTTTCCGCCCCCTCCTCCGCCTTGAAGTAGGGCTTTTCCGCGAAGCGGCTTCCGAAGAAGCCGGCGATGACGACGGTGGGGAAGCTCATCCTTTTGGTGTTGAAGGCCTGGGCCGCTTCGTTGAAGCGCATGCGCTCCACGGTGATGCGGTTCTCCGTTCCCTCGAGTTGGGCCTGGAGGTCGCGGAAGTTCTGGTTCGCCTTCAGCTCCGGGTACTTCTCCACCACCACCATGAGGCGGGAGAGGGCGGAGGAGAGCCCGGCCTGAGCCTGCTGGAACTTGCTGAAGGCCGCCGGGTCGTTGGCGACGTTCTTCAGGGCATCCCCCGAGATCTGGCCGACCTTGGCCCGGGCCTCGGCGACGCCCGTGAAGGTGTCTTTCTCGAAGGCCGCCGCTCCCTTTACGGTCTCGACCAGGTTCGGGATCAGATCCGACCGGCGCTGGTAGACGTTCTGCACCTGACCCCACTGCGCCTGGACGGCCTGGTCCAGCCGGACCAGCTCGTTGTAGCTCCCGCCCACGAAGACGCCCAAAATCAGGACCACGACAAGGATCCCCACGCAGCCAACCGCGCCCCATTTCGCCATCTCTAATTGATCCTCCAGGTTTCTGTCGGCGTCCCAGTGTACGCGGGGGAGGGGTGGGAAGGGAAGGGTGACCGGACTGAGGCCGTCCGGAATCCTGTCACCACCCGGCAAACCCTTCAGAATCAGCGCCTCTCACTGGTACGCGCTTTGCGACCCTTGCCGGGAGTAGGGGGTAACGGATGGCGCAGACGTTGATGATCCGGGCGACGGCGGGCGTGATCGGAGCCAAGATCGGGGGGGTCAGGATCCTGAGGGTAAGGCCCACCCGGCACTTTCTCTACCTGCTCGTGCGCTGCCGGTGCGGTAAGTCCTTCGGCCACCGGGCAGACCGGCGCAAGATCGTCTGCTTCTCCTGCGGTCGCATGGCGGAGCTGCCCCTCCTCCGCGCCAAGCCACTCCCGAAGCCGGCGGCGAGGCGCGAGCCTCGACCGAAGCCGAGGCGCCCAAGTGGCCGTGCCCTCGTGGTTCGGCCCGCCTCTCGCCGCGCCCGCACCCCTTCTAAGCCGCGCTGAGACCGCACCCCGCGGGACGCCGGTCCCTCCCTACCCCCAAGGTAGAATGCCTGGGGGGGCCGGGGAAGAGGCATGAGCGACAGCGAGAAGACGGATTCGGGAGCGGGGCCATCGAAGCCTGAGCGGCTGCGGGCGCTGCTCCCCGAACTCTGGGCCCTGGTCGCTCCGCGCCGCGGTCTGCTGGCACTGGGTATGGGGTTGATGGCCGTGAACCGGGTGTCCGGGCTGGTCCTCCCCGCCTCCACCAAATTCCTGATTGACGATGTGGTGGGGAAAAGACGGATCGACCTGCTCGGGCCCCTCATCGCGGCCGTGGTGGCGGCCACCCTGGTCCAGGGCGCTACCTCTTTCGCCCTGACCCAGGTCCTCTCCAAGGCGGCGCAGCGCTTGATCGCCCAGATGCGCTGTCGGGTCCAGGCTCACGTGGGCCGGCTCCGGGTGGCCTACTTCGACGCCAACAAGACGGGCACCCTGGTCTCCCGGATCATGAACGATGTGGAGGGGGTGCGGAACCTGATCGGGACCGGCCTCGTGGAGTTCGTCGGGGGTCTGCTGACCGCCGCCCTTGCCCTCACCGTCATGTTTCGGCTGAGCCCCGGGATGACGATCGTGACCTTCTCCTCCCTCGCTCTCTTCGGGGCCGTGCTCTTCCGCGGTTTCGGCACTCTGCGGCCGAGCTTCCGCGAGCGGGGCCGCATCAACGCCGAGGTCACGGGGCGGCTCAACGAGTCGCTGGGCGGGGTGCGGGTGGTCAAGGGCTATCACGCGGAGGGCAGAGAGGAGAGAGTGTTCGCGGAGGGGGTCGGCCAAATCCTCGCCAACATCCTGAAGACTCTGACCACCACCTCCGTCCTCAGCCTTTCCGCGGCCGTCCTCCTCGGCGTGGTGGGGGCGGGGATCATGTTCGTGGGGGCCCGGGGGATCCTGGCCGGGGAGCTGACGGTGGGGGGCTTCTTCACCTACACGGTCTTCCTGGGCTTCCTGGTGGCGCCCATGTTCCAGATCGTTTCCATCGGCACCCAGCTGACGGAGGCCCTGGCCGGCCTGGAGCGGACGCGCGAGATCCTGCGCGAGCAGCCGGAGGACGAGGACCCTCGTCGGACCGTGGTCCTCCCTGCCCTCCGCGGGGACGTGGTCTTCGAAGACGTCACCTTCGCCTACGATTCCGGGAAGGCGGTGCTGGAGCACGTGTCCTTCCGGGCGGAGCCGGGAACGGTGACCGCCCTCGTGGGCCCCTCCGGCGCCGGCAAGTCGACCATGATCGGGCTTCTGGCCGCCTTCCACGTCCCCACCGCGGGCCGCGTCCTCCTGGACGGGGTCGACCTTTCCACGGTCCGGCTGGATTCCTACCGCACGCGCCTGGGCGTCGTTCTCCAGGAGACCTTCCTCTTCGACGGCACCATCCGTGAGAACGTTGCCTTCTCTCGACCCGAGGCGGGGGAGGAGGAGGTGTTGGCCGCCTGCCGGATCGCGCGCGTGGATGAGTTCGCGGAGGGCTTCGAGAAGCGATACGAGACGGTGGTGGGCGAGCGGGGGGTCAAGCTCTCGGGCGGTCAGAAACAGCGGGTTTCCATTGCGCGCGCAATCCTGGCCGACCCCGCAATCCTCATCCTCGACGAGGCCACCTCCAGCCTCGACTCCGAATCCGAGGCCCTGATCCAAGAGGGCCTGTCCTACCTCATGCGGGGTCGCACCACCTTCGTGATTGCGCACCGTCTCTCCACCATCCGCCGGGCCGACCAGATCCTGGTCGTGGAGCGGGGCCGGGTCGTGGAGCGGGGGACCCACGCTTCCCTCTATGCTGCGGGCGGCCGCTACTTCGAGATGTACACGAAGCAGCACGGCTTGGAGTCGAATCTCTTCCTGGCTCCCGGGGAGGGGGACGTTGCGGAGGATAGGGAGGCGGAACCGAAAGAGATGGTGACCGGCCGCATCCGCCTGCTCGGCGAATGACCGCACCCTCCCCGTTTGCCGACCGCCTTTGGCTGGCGCCCCTGACCTTCGGGGGGAACCTCCCCTTTCGCCGTCTCTGCGTAGAGTTCGGGGCCGAGGTCACGGTGGGGGAGATGGCGGTGGTCTTCAAGCTGCTCAAGGGCCGGAACAGCGAGTTCGCGCTTCTGCGCAGCCATCCCGAGGAGCCCTTCTTCGGGGCGCAACTCGCGGACAAGAAAGCGGAGAGCCTGGCGGAGGGGGCGCGGCTGGCCGAGTCTCGGGGCGCCCGCTTTGTCGACCTCAATTGCGGCTGCCCCATCAACGAGATCACGCGGCGGGGTCTGGGGGCCAGCCTCCTCAAGAGGCCGGGCCTGCTCTCGCGGCTGGTGGAGACCATGAAGAAAGCGGTCTCCGTTCCCGTGACTGTGAAGTTGCGGACGGGCTGGAAAGAGGGAAAGGAGAACATCTCCGAGCTGGCCCGGGCCTGCGAGGAGGCGGGGGCTTCGGCCATCGCCATCCACGCCCGGACGCGCGAGCAGCGCTACAGCAAAGCCGCGGATTGGGACCTCATCGGCCGGGTGGGGGCGGAGAGGGGCGTGCCCGTGGTGGGGAACGGAGACATCCTCACCCACTTCGAAGCCCGGTTGCGTCGGGAACGCTCGGGCGTGGGCTCGATCATGCTGGCCCGGGGCGCTCTCATAAAGCCCTGGCTCTTCCGGGAGATCCGCGAGGGCCGGGGCTGGCAGCCCACCGCGGAGGAGCGCTTTGGCGTAATCTGGCGCTTCGTGGAGCTCCTTCGCGAGCACTTCCACGACGATGAGAAGGGTCGGCGGCGGGCCGTGCGCTTCCTCTCCTGGCACCTGAACTTCTTCTGTCGCTACCAGCCGCTTCCGGAGTCGGAGTTCGGGGAGCGTGCTCGCTCGCACCCCCTCATCCAGACCCGCTTGCCGCGGGGCGAGCCCGCCTCGGCTCTGGAGCAGCTCCTCAACGACTCTCGCCCCGAGACGCATCTGCGTCTGAGCCAAGAGCTGCTCGAGGCCCAGAGCCGGGAGGAGGGGTGCGAGCGTGCGCTGCGGCTCCAGGGCACCCTGCCGCCGGAGGCGAGCCAGGAGTCACTCCGTCTGGTGCCCTCCCAGATCGCGGGCTGACCGGGGGCCCTCCTGCCTTCGTAGGGACAGAGGGGGAGGCCCGCCCGGAGGCGCATGTCCCGCCCACCGCCGGCCCGTGGGCCACGCCCGCGCCCCGGAAGGCGCGGGAGCCATGATAAGTTGGGGGTTTCGGGAGGCCCGAAGTGTTGCGGCTCTGGCGAGGTCCGGGAGGGGGGCGAGAGGTGCTGAGTGTCGCCTACCCCCTGATCCTCGGCCACATGTCCTTCACGGTTCAGACGTTCATGGACCGCCTCTTCCTGACCTGGTACTCCCCGGAGGCGGTCGCGGGAGCGGTCACCGGTCTCTTCACGGTCTGGGCCCTCATCGGTCTGTGCATCGGCACCGCCGAGTACCTGACCACTTTCATCGCCCAGTACTTCGGAGCGGGGCGGCCGGAACGAATCGGGCCCGTCCTCTGGCAGGGAATCTACTTCTCCCTCACCGCTGGCGTGCTCATCGCCGCTCTCTCGCCGTTGGCGGGCCCCGTGTTCGCCCTCGCCGGCCACGCCCCCGCCGTTCAGGCCAACGAAACCGCCTTCGCGGCCATCCTAATGACCGGCGCCTTGCCCATCGTGCTCATGGCCACCCTTTCCACCTTCTTCGCGGGTCGGGGAAGCACGCGCGTGGTCCTGCTCGTGAACATAGCCTCCACCCTCGTCAACATCGTTCTCGACTACCTCTGGATCTTCGGCAAGGGCGGCTTCCCGCGGGCGGGGGTCGCGGGGGCGGCCTGGTCCACGGTGATCGCCCAAGCGGTGGGGGCCGGCCTCTTCCTGGCCCTGACCCTACGGGCCCCCTTCCGAAAAGGCTACCGCACGCTCTCGGGCTGGCGCTTTGATCGGCGGCTCTTCGCGCGCCTCCTGCGCTTTGGCCTGCCCAGCGGCCTCCAGTTTTCCCTCGAGATCCTGGCCTTCGCGCTGTTCATGGTCCTCGTGGGGCGGATCAGCACCAACGCGCTGGCCGCCAGCGGGATCGCCTTCAACCTGAACATGCTGGTCTTCTTGCCCATGCTCGGCCTTTCCGTGGGGGTGTCTTCCTTGGTCGGCCGCTACCTGGGCGCCGAGCGGCCGGATCTGGCCGAGCGCGCCACCTGGTCCGCCTTTTGGATGAGCTCCGCCTACATGTCGGGCTGCGGCCTGCTCTACCTGTTCGGGGGCCGCCTCCTGCTCACCCCCTACGCGGCCGGTGCTGACCCCGTGAGCTTCGCCGGCGTGGAGCCCATCGCCGCGATCTTGCTGCGCTTCGTGGCCCTCTACTCCATCTTCGACATGATGAACCTCATCTTCGCGGCCGGTCTCAAGGGAGCCGGGGACACGCTCTACCCACTGGGCTTGACCGTGGTCTTGTCCGTGACGGCCATGCTTGGCCCAGCTTACGTGGCCTGCGTCCTCCTGGGAGGCGGCGTCTACGTGGCGTGGACGGCGGCCAGCGCGTACGTGATCCTGCTCGGCCTGCTCATGCTGCGCCGCTTCCGCCAGGGGAGATGGAGGGCGATGCGCGTGATCGAAGCCCTACCTCCGGAGCTGGAGACGGAGATGGCGGAGCCGGCCTGAGGGCTGGCGAGGTCAAGAGGCCGAGCGGGGTCGGCCTTGGCACTCCCCGGGCGGCGGCCTCCGCCTTGGTGCCGCTTCGGGACTCCCCGTCGCGGCGCCCGCGAGACCCTGCGCGCGTGGCCGTGCCCGGTAGTGATCTCAACACTAGGGCTCAGGGGGCCGGCGATGCCGCGGGGCCGAACATGATGCCGGTTTCCACTTCAACCGGCTGCCCGTTTCGAAGGCACGGCCTGAACCGCCATTGCTTCAGAGCCTCGGTGATGGCTCTGGCCTGGTCCGGAAAGGCGCTGAGAAAGTGAATGTGTTTCACCCTGCCCTCTTTGTCGATGATGATCCGCACCGGAACAGGGTTGGGTCTGTGCTCGGTGAAGACCGGATCAACCCGCGCGATCAGGTTCTCATCGCGTGCGTAGTCCTTGCTGCATATGGGCACCGCGTCCCCTCCCGTCCCCGCGGTGGGGCTGGCCTCCTCCGGGAGCTTCATGTTGTTCATATGTTGGGTCAGGCTCTCTAGGAGTCTCGGATCACGGCTGGTTAGGACGAGTTCCACCGTATGGCAGCGGATTTGGGTGGCCAGGAGGTACCAATGCAGCCCGGCCACGGGAGACCAATAGGCAAGGGAGGCAAAGGAACGGCCGGCGATCTTGGCCTCCGGCGGCTTTGGCTCCACTTGGTAGTCGGCCGGCAAATTGTCCTTCGTGTACTGGACGAGCGCCAGGGCGTTCGCCCCCGGCAAGGGCGTGAAGAACATGTCCTGGGCGGTGATCAAGATGTTTCCTCGCGAGGGCCCCTTGTAGGTGTCCGTCGGCGTGATCTGGGCAAGAACGTAGCGACCGCTCTCCGACGGAGGCGGCCCCTCGAACTTTTGCAACCAATCGAGGGGCAAAGGATAGGTGAGCCCGAAATATGGGTTGGCATACTTGTTGTTGGCGATGCTCCCTCCCTCCGGCAGGGGAGTCAGGGCATCGCTTGCGCTGGACCAGGCGCCTTTCACCAGGATGGTCCCGTTCGGCACCTTCGTCTTGGGCCGCCCCTGGTTGAAAGGGTCGTCGTCGTTCGGGGGACGCTCCTGTGCTTCCACAATTGGCCCCCGAGCCTGCAAGCCTACGGACAAGGCGAGAACGACCAGGAGACCCAACCAAGGGATGGATGACTCTCCTTCGAATCCCCGCACGCTCTCGGCGGCAGCTGGGTCTTCGAAGGTGGCCCGAGTTCGCGGCCGATCGTCCAAGCGTCGGATTGGTTCTGACATGAGAGAAACCTGGAGAGACACTCTCGTGTCTCGCCAGGCCCTGTGCCGCTAGGGGTTTACAGCGAGCGCAGGAAGTTGAGTATGTCCTGCTGTTGGCTGGGTGTCAGATTGAACTGGAAGTTGTCGATCGTTATATCCGCCTCGGAACCGGGGCTGTCGTGGGCGGCGATCGCTTTGAGCAGGTTCCGGGCGCGGCCGTCGTGCAGCAGAAAGATCCGTTGTCCGAGGCCCCACAGAGGAGCTGTACGGAACTGGTCGCCGCCCGCTGCCCCCTGCGAGACGTTGTCGGCCAGGCCAGTGCCCATGTGATGGAGCTCAATGTCGCTGTAGGCGTTCACGGGGGCCGCGCTCAAAGAACCAGTGGTGCTTGAGGGCTGGGTCGTGCCTACCGTCGGATTGTGGCAGGTGGCGCAGCCGATGGCGCGAAACAAGGCATGGCCATTGGCGATCGAGGTTGCGCTCACCGGCACTCCATTCAGCACGACCCCGCCGGGGGCGGGTGGCGCCAGGGTCCGCATGAAGTTGGCAAAGGCCGAGACGTCATCCAGAACTGCTGCTTGCGTCGGAGCGGCGGGATTGGAGTTGTCCTCCGGATAACCGGTCCCGGCAAGGTTGAGGCAATTCGAAGGGAAGCCTCTTTGGAACTGGTCTTCCCCCGGCAACGGACGCTCTTGGGTGAACAGGAGGTTGGATATACCCATCTCCACGTTGTAGGCCTCGCCGGCAAAGATGTGCAGCGACTTGTTCTGAGCCTTCCAGCCGAAACGGGTGATGGTGCCGTCATTGCCGTTGCGGTTGAAGGCGCCCGCGATGCCGAAATTGTTGGCGAGGTTGGCGGCCAGATTGCTCAGGAGGGTGGAGTCGTCAAGGTTCTCGATCAAGCCCGCCCCAAACGTAGGCGTGGGAATGCGGAAGATGATGTTGTTCGCCGCCGCGGCAATGGCGAAGCTCGGCTGCCCCAGCCGGCAGGTACCGGCGTCTGGGCGGCCCGTGACCGTGAACAGGTCTTCCACGCCGCCATTGGGCGCGTTGAGGTTGGCGGTCCCGTCAGGGTTGAAGAAGAACGGGAACCGGGCCTCCCGAGTCGGGCCGTTGGCAGTAATAAAGAACGGCGTGCTGTCGTTGGGGGCGGTCCCGTTGCTGGTGAACTGGAACTGCGGATTGACGGCCGCACCTGTCCCGCCCACGGCCGGTTGCGCGTGGCAGGAAACGCAGCTAATGGAGTTGAACCGGGGGCCGAGACCGTTGTTGCCGGTCGGGCTGTTGGAAACGGACTCCACGTCCTGGAAGCGCTTTTGGCCGTTCTGGAAAAAGGCGAGGATCCCAGGATTGTCGTCCGCCAGCACTGAAGGCAGGGCCGCGCCGGTGCCGCGGTTGGCGGCTTGAACTCCGGGGTCAGTTTGGGGAGAGGCGGCTCCGGCGACGAGCAGTGCCGCCACGAACATGCAAACCGAAAAGAGCTTGTGCGCACGCATAGGGGCAGTCTCCGTTCAGCGGAGGCAGCGGGGCCTCCGGCCTGAGAAAAACGAGCCCCTCAGGCCTACGAAGGCCCTTCCCCATGCCGTGATCTGGACCTGCGGGCGTTCAGCTGGGTGAACAGTAGGGGAAGCCCTG
The DNA here is from genome assembly GCA_035570235.1 of Vicinamibacteria bacterium. Lineage (NCBI taxonomy): Bacteria > Pseudomonadati > Acidobacteriota > Vicinamibacteria > Vicinamibacteria bacterium. Next base: position 24,139 of record DATMML010000054.1, read on the forward strand.
AGCGAAATCTGTGACTCGACTCACTACGATTGCCCCTTCTCGTATACAGTGGCCCATCCGCATACTTGATCTGGGAGGAGTTCACGCCGTAGCCTTAGGGAACCGCCCATGAAACGCAACCTCCAGCCCTTCGGCAACATCCTGGAGGCCATCGGCTGGACTCCTCTCGTCCGCCTGAGCCGCATCGCGCGGGGCATCCGCACTCCGGTTTACGGGAAGGCCGAGAACCTGAACCCGGGGGGCTCGGTCAAGGACCGGATCGGACTGGCCATCATCGAGGCGGCGGAGCGGAGCGGAGCGCTCAAGCCGGGCGGGGTCATCGTGGAGGGGACGAGCGGGAACACCGGCATCGGCCTCGCCATCGCCGCCGCCATCAAGGGCTACCGCTGCATCTTCACCATTCCCGACAAGATGTCGAGCGAGAAGATCCGGCTCTTGCGCGCCTACGGGGCGGAAGTGGTGGTGGTCCCGACCGCGGTCCCCCCCGACCACCCCGAGTACTACATCCAGAAGGCCAAGTCCATCGTGGCTGCGACTCCGGGCGCGATCCTGGCCGACCAGCACTACAACCCCGTCAATCCCGAGGCCCACTATCAAACCACCGGCCCCGAGATCTGGGAGCAGACCCAGGGCCGGGTCACGCACTTCGTGTGCTCCCCGGGGACGGGGGGCACGGTGTCGGGGGCCGGCCGCTACTTGAAGGAAAAGAAGCCCGACGTGCGCGTGATCGCAGGTGACCCCGTGGGCTCCATCTACACGGAGTACGCGAAGACCCACCAGAAGGGGCAGGGGTTCCCCTACAAGGTGGAGGGGATCGGGGGGGACAAGATCCCGACTTCGCTCCATTTCGACGTCATCGACGAATGGATGTTTGTCTCCGACGCGGACTCCTTCCGCATGGCCCGCCGCCTCACCCGGGAGGAGGGGATCTTTCTGGGTGGCTCGGGCGGGCTCAACGTCCACAGCGCCCTCGAGGTGGCCCGTCAGGTGGACGACCCCGAGGCCATGGTGGTCACGATCCTCTGCGACACGGGGGAGCGCTATCTTTCCAAGCTCTACGACGACGCCTGGATGCGCGAGAACCAGATGCTGGAGGCGGAGCGCGTGACCGCGGGCACCCTGCTCGTCCGGCACCCCTCCGAGCTGCCCCCCATCGTCTCCGTGGCCCCCTCCGCCAACGTCCGCCAGGCCCTGAACCTCATGAGCACGTGGGGCCTATCGCAGATCCCGGTCATCGACGGCAAGGACTGCGTGGGCTCCCTGAGCGAGGGGCCGCTCATGGCCCGGGCCCTGGAGGATGGGAAGCTCCTGGACCATCCCGTCTCGGAGGCCATGCAGCACCCCTTCCCGGTTGTGGACGCCGACGTCCCTCTGGACCGCCTGACCAACCTGCTCTCCCGGGAGACGCCGGCCGCGCTGGTGCGGCGGGACGGCCAGCTCGTAGGCATCGTCAACCGCTATGACGTCCTGCGTCAGGTGGCGGGCATTCGCTGAGGAGCCTCCCCTCCAGCCAATCCTCCATCTTCCGGAAGACGCGCTCCTTCTCCGGTTCGTTGAACATCTCGTGGTAGAGACCCTCCCAGGTCAGGAACTCCGTCAGGTGGGGGGGCGCCCGCTCGGCCCACCGGCGCGTGGCCTCGGAGTCCACCACGCGGTCAGCGCCCGAGACCATGACCAGCGCGGGGAGGCCGAGGTGGCCGGCCCCCGCTTGCACGCGCTCCTGGACGCGGAGCACTTCCGTGAACCAGCGGACCGAGACCTGATGGCTGACCAGGGGATCGGCGGCGTAAGCGGCCACCACCGTGGGATCCCGCGAGAGCTTGCGGGGGTCGAGGTGGTTGGGGAGCCGCAGGCGTGGCCAGACCCGGGAGAGGAGTCGGGCCGTTTGGTGGAGGAGGGGGCGGGGGCGGGTCTCCGGGTGGAGCCCCAAGAAGGGAGAGGAAACGATGAGTCCGGCCAGGCCCTGGGGATGCCAAAGGGCGCAAGCCACGACGATCAGTCCACCCTGCGAGTGCCCGACCAGGAAGAGGGGGAGGCCGGGATGTTCTTCGTGCATCCAGCCCGCGATCGTCCCCACGTCCCCGAGGAATTCCTCGAAGCGGTCCACGTGGACCGGGGTGCCCCCGCTCCGGCCGTGGGCGCGGCAGTCCAGCGCGTAGCAGGCGAACCGCCGCGCAACGAAATACGCGATGGGGTTCTGGTATCGTCCAGAGTGCTCGCCCAGCCCGTGGACGAAGAGAAGCATCGCTCTCGGCGCCTCCGGCATCCAGCGTTGCCAGTAGAGCTCGAGGCCATCCGCGGCTTGGCGCCAGCCGTCGTCGTGGCCGGCCGTCGGCATGTCCGAGCAACCCTACGACAGGGGCTCCGGTGCCGTCAACGCGTATCCGGCACGCGCATCCGGGCGGAGTCGACCCCTTCCGGTCTCACCTCGGGTAACATCGGGCGGCCATGAGTGATCCAAGGGCGAAGAGGGAGGGGGATTGACGGCCAAAGCGCGGGAAGACGACGGCCGTGCCCGCGGGCGACGCCTCCGGCGGAAAGTGGGGCGCACAGCCCAGGGGCTCTGGCAACCCGTGAAGGACCGCGCCGACCCCTTGGCCATCCTGCAGGAGTCGAACGCGGAGCGTCTCCCCCACCTGGTGCCGCTCAAGACGGGGCGCATGGCCCTCTCCCCCTTCGGTTTCTTCCGGGGCGCGGCGCCGGTGATGGCCGCGGACCTCGCCCGGCGCCCCTACACCGGCCTCCTGGTTCAGCTCTGCGGTGACGCCCACGTGCAGAACATAGGCGCCTTCGCCACTCCCGAAGGACGGTTGGCCTTCGACCTGAACGATTTCGACGAGACGATCCGGGGTCCCTGGGAATGGGACCTCGCTCGGCTGGCCGCGAGTGTGGTCCTGGCCGGGCGGGAGGCCGGGAACGGGAACCGCCTGTGCGTGGAGGCGGTCCGCACGCTGGCCCGCTCCTACCGCGAGTCGATGGACCGGTTCGCGGACATGGGCCTCCTCGACCTCGCCCGCTACGAGGTGCACCGGCACACCAAGGACGGACCGGTTCGCGGGGCCCTGGGCAAGGCGGAGCGAGCCACCGGCATCCATGCGGTGGAGAAGCTCACGGTGCTCACCAAGTCGGGCCGTCGCTTCCACGACCGGCCCCCCCTCCTGTGCCACGTGCCCGGCCGGACGGGGCGCGCCGTGATCGGGAGCTTGGCAAGCTACCAGGAGACGCTCGGTCCGGACCGTCGGCTCGTGGTGGAGGGCTATCGGCCCCTAGACGTGGCTTTCAAAGTTGTGGGGACGGGCAGCGTGGGGACGCGGGACTATGTCGTGCTGTTCGTGGGCCGACGCCCCGACGACTACTTTCTGCTGCAGGTCAAGGAGGAGCTGCCCTCCTGCTACGTCCGCTACCTTTCCGAGGTCGCCCCCTATCGCCACCAGGGCCAGCGCGTGGCCGAGGGCCAACATCGGATGCAGACCTACTCCGACCCCTTCTTGGGCTGGACCTCGGTCGATGGCCGAGACTATCTGGTCCGTCAGCTTTGTGACCACAAAGCCAAGGTCGAGCTGGAGGACATGGAAGGGGCCGCCCTGGTGGAATACGCGCTGGTCTCGGGAGAGATCCTGGCCAAGGGCCACGCCCGCACCGGGGACGCGGCCGCCATCGCCGGCTACTGCGGCCGGGCGGCTAAACTCGACAAAGCCATGGCGGCATTCGCCGTGGCCTATGCCGACCAGACCGAGCACGACCACGAGCGGATGCTGCAGGCCATAAAACTGGGCCGGATCAAGTCGGCGCCCCCGGAGGGCTAGGGCCGCGCGAACCCCTGGGACCTCTTCAGGGTCTCAGAGCCTTGTCGACCGAGGGTGATGCTCGGGCTCTCCAGGGCAGCTCTCTTGCAGGCCTGGTAGGTCGATCCCCGAGCGTCCTTCGAGCGGTCCTTGGAGCGCAGCACCGACGGCCTACGCTCGTTCAGATCATGCTCATGGTCACCGTCACCCATCGACCGCTGGGTATTATGGTGACGAGCTTGATCACGTAGGGGGCGTCCTTCGAGATCCAGAATATGCTGTGGCTTCCTTTGGGACTCTTCGGTGAGTCGTCGATCTCCACCGGCCATGCCATGACCTGCTTGCCCGGACCGGCGTCAACCATCTCCTCCTTGCGAACCGTGAACGTCAGCTGTTCGAATTCATCGCGGTCTTCGGCCAGGGTCGGAAAGGTTGCTGAGAACCCTTCCTGGAGGGGAAAAGCCGCTAAGAGGACGCCGTACATCCCGCCGTTGTAGTCGAAGACCGGCTCGTTCATCCTGAGTTGGCCGGTGTCGTCCTTGGTTTCCTCGCTTGACTTGCGCCGGCGATACGTGACCGTGGCCCCACTGAACTCGCGCTCGGCCCACTCGCCGGTGTCGCTTCGCTTAAACTCCCCATGCAGCGGAGCCATGGTCTTGGGTTCGAACACGTTGATGCTGGTACTCGCGACACCATACTTGGCGTAGTTCGCAACCTGCGTGCGCTTCAGCAGACGACGTCCGGTGAGCTCGATCAGGGAAAGCTCGTCCGTCCAGGTACCCACCAGGAAAGGCTCCTTGCCCGGCAATGCGTAAGTGACCTTCCACACGTTCTTGTAGGGCTTCAGGAAGGAGCCGTCGACCTGGGGATCGCCCAGCTCACTTTCGCCGGAGTGGTCGGTATGGACTGACCTGCGGCAAAGGAGGGCGTAACCGCCAGCAAAGACGGGAGGCACGCCTGTACGCCCTTCAGCAAGTAACGTCTGAAGCTCATGTCATCTCCCTGTCACCTGAGGTAGAGCTGGAGCAACTAGCAAAAAGGTAGCCACGCCCGTGCCGGCCGAGCCCAGGAGAACGCTTGCCGCTGTCGGGTCTATGCCCGCTTCAGGACTCCTTTGTTGGTAGATGGTCGGCAGGAGTCGATCGACGCCGCGCCTCCAGGGCGGATGGGGCGATCGCATTCCATGACCGGCCTTGAACGCCATTCCCTGCGCCCCCGAGCTGCGGACCCCGCTCTCTGAGCGGAAACGGCGGCGACGACTCGTTGCCCAGCGGATCCAGGCAAGGCCCGGGTCGCTCATCGGAAACACTAGGTTTGTCGCTTGAGAAAGAAAAGGCTGCTTCGGGACAAAAAGCGGACAGTTTCGGTCTGGGGGGCTTCAGCTGAGAGGATCGGGCGCTTCGGAGTCAAACCGTTGAACGCCGCACGGCCGCTTC
>DATMML010000055.1 GCA_035570235.1 Vicinamibacteria bacterium
GTGAGACTTACCGTGGATGAGCACAGCATTTTGAGGTTGGGAAACGAGAGCTCTCAAAGGAGTGGAATGACTCTTGCTATCACCAGAGGCGATGAGCGATGCGGCGTTGTCGCGCTCTCCGAGAGTGAAATCAGACCACCACACGCTCCCGCTCGGATCTTGGAGGGTTCCAGCCTACCGTGTTTGCCTCGTGCGCGATGCTTCTGTGCGGCTAGAAGAGCGCCCACAGTTGCGCGACGCTCCCGCAGCCGTCCGCATCATAATCCCGCTTCGCTTTGCGCGGGACGATGGTGTGGAGCACTTCGGCGTCCTACTCCTCGACATCAAGCACCGCATCATCGGCTCGCTCGAGATCTCAGTGGGCAGCCTCACCGGGTCCCTCGTCCATCCCAGGGAAGTCTTCGGACCCGCGCTGGCGCATAAGGCTGCTGCTCTCATCTTGTTCCATAACCACCCCTCGGGCGACCCGGAGCCTTCCCTTGAGGACCTGACCCTCACCCGTCGGCTGGTTGCGGGGGGCCAGCTGCTCGGTATCGAGGTCCTCGACCACATCGTCGTTGGGGACGGGACCGAACGATGGGTTTCGCTTAGGGACCGAGCGGTCCTCTAGCTGCGGCGAGCAGTGCGGCGTGCTTCGGGCGAGTGGCGGCCGGCGGCCGGGGAAGGTCGAGAAGTGTCACTTTGAGCTCTGTTATCATCGGATTCGGCTACTACCTGAAAGAGAGGATGAGGCCATGGGATCATTGGCACTTTCTGCGACTCTGCTTTCTCTTGCTTTGCACCTCATGACTCCCTCGAGCGGGGACTCGCCATCCATTGCTCCCCCCGACAACGCTCAACTCCTCCTCCGCACGGTCGCGGACGGCGTGCAGGTCTACACCTGCCAGGCCGTCGAGGGCAAGACTCAGTGGGTCTTCAAGGCGCCGGAGGCCGCGCTCTTCGACGAGACGGGGCGCCAGGTGGGGAAGCACTTTGCGGGTCCGTCGTGGGAGTCTTTCGACGGGAGCCTCGTCACGGGTGAGGTGGTCTCAAAGATGCCCGCCCCCACTCCGGATGCGGTCCCTTGGCTTCTGCTGCGGGCAAAGTCACACTCGGGCCAGGGCCAGTTCGCACGCGTTCAGTACATCCAACGGACCGAAACCAAGGGCGGCGCGGCGCCGTCTTCCCCTTGCGATTCATCCCATCTGGGGGCGGAGGCGCGGATGCGCTACTCCGCAACCTACACCTTCTACGCGTCGGCTCCCTAAGTCAGTCGCCCTCCGTTTCCTAGCGCCGCGCGTATCCTCCCTGCGGGTCTCCCTTCGTTGGCCGAGGCTCCGCAGCCGACTCTCTGAGAGTTCCCAAAAAAATAGGGCGCCGGGTCCTTCCGACCCGTGCGCCCCGTACGGAAACTTGGGAAAGGGCTGTTACTTCTTCGCGGCCGGAGCTGCCGGGGCCGCCTTGATCTCGGTCACGGCCTGGTGCTCGCCCTTCTCGTTGTCGCGGCAGGTCACGGTGACCTTCTCGCCGGCCTTGATACTCTTGAGGCTGGCCTGCGCCTTGCCCTCGACGGGGGCGGTGTTGTTCCCCTTCTCGCCCTTGAGGGTGATGGTGTTCTTGACCGCGTCCACGGAGACGACCTCGGCCGTCACTTCGTGGGTCTTCACGGCGGGAGCCTTCTCGGCCGCCTTGGCGGGAGCAGCAGCCTCGGCCTTGGCGGGAGCAGCAGCCTTCTCGGCGGGCTTGGCCGCCTCTTGGGCGAACGCCACGCCAGCCACGAACACGAGCGACATCAGCATCGCGAACTTCTTCATTTTGGTAGTTTCTCCTTAAAGAGGAATTCAGGTCTTCACGACCCACTCAGCACTAGAGCAAGGGCAGTGCCAAGCCTCCGGCGAGGCCGGTCCCTCCGCCCGTCCAGGGAAACTCTTCGTTTACATCGTTTACAGTCGCTTAGGCCTGACGAAGGGGTCTACGCTTTAGGTCGTCTCTGCACCTTTTCGTACGATCGATGCCCCATTCGGTGCACCCTGGATCTTCTCCAGTCGATACTGGAGCGTGCGCCGGCTCAGGCCGAGGAGCCGCGCGGCCCGGGAGACGTTGCCTTCGGTCTTCTCGAGCGCCTTCAGGACCAGGGACTTCTCGAGGGCCTCGAGATCGAGGCCCGAGTCCGGGATGTCGAGGGCGAGGGGGCCGCGGGCAATGGCCAGGCCGGACCGTACGGGGGCCGGAAGGTCCTGGGGCAGGATCTCGTCGCCCTCCGCGAGGAGCAAGGAGCGCTCGAGTGCCGACTCCAGCTCCCGCACGTTGCCCGGCCAGTCATAGGCCACGAGCGCTTTCAGGGCCTTGTCGCCCACCGTCCGCGCCCGTCCGCCGCCGTACTTCTTCAGGAAGTGCTCCACGAGGAGGGGGATGTCGGTCCGACGCTCCCGGAGCGGGGGCAGGACGATGGGGATCACGTTGAGGCGGTAATAGAGGTCCTCCCGGAAGCGCCCCTCCCGCACCGCCTGCTCCAGGTTGGAGTTGGTCGCGGCGATAATGCGCACGTCCACGCGGATCCGCTCCGTGCCCCCCACCCGCATGATCTCGCGCTCCTGCAGAGTCCGGAGGAGCTTCACCTGCAGGTCGCGCTTCAGGTCCCCCACCTCGTCCAGGAAGAGGGTGGAGCCGGAGGCCTGCTCGAAGAGGCCGATCTTGCGGGCCTCGGCCCCCGTGAACGATCCCCGCTCGTGCCCGAAGAGCTCGGCCTCCAGGATGCTCTCGGGCAGGGCGGCCACGTTGACGGCGAAGAAAGGCCGGTCCCTACGCTCGCTCTGCTCGTGGAGGGCCCGGGCCACCAGCTCCTTGCCGGTGCCGCTCTCCCCGTAGATGAGGACGGTGGAGTTGGAGGCCGCCACCTTGTGGACGATGCGGAAGACGTCCTGCATCGAGCCATGGGCCCCCACGATGTTCTCGATGCGGAAGCGGTCCCGGAGCTGCTCGTGAAGCATGCGGTTTTCCCGCACGAGCCGGCTGCGCTCGAGCGCCCGCCGCACCACCAGGAGCAGCTCGTCCTTCTCCAGGGGCTTGGTCATGTAGTCGAAGGCCCCTTTGCGCATGGCGTCCACCGCGCTGTCGATGGAGCCGTGCGCGGTCATGAGGACGACGCAGACCCCCGGCTGGGCCTTGACCAGCTCGGTCAGGAGCGCGATGCCGTTCTTGTCCGGCATCTTGAGATCGGTGAGGATCACGTCGAAGAGCCCGTCCCGCGCCTCCTCCAGGGCCTGGCGCGCGTTCCCCGCCACCGCGGTCTCGTACCCCTCTCCCTCCAGGATCATCTTGAGGATGTCGCGCTGGTGGCGCTCATCGTCCACCACGAGGATGCGGCCCCGATCTGTCATGGAGTTGTGGTGCCCGCCCTCAGTGCGTTCCCGCCACGGCGGGGGCGGCATCCGCATCCGTCCCAGCCTCTTGCGTGCTCTCCGGCTCGAAGGGGAGGACGATGCTGGCGGTCGTGCCCTGCCCGGGCGTGCTGCTCAGGGTGATGGTGCCGCCGTGGTCGGCCACGATCTTGTGGGTGAGGGCGAGGCCCAGCCCGAGGCCAGTGTCCTTGGTGGAGAAATAGGGCTCGAAGGCGGTGCGGGCGTCCTCCGCGCTCATGCCGTGGCCGGTGTCGCGCACGCTCACCACCAGGCACTCCGCCCCGCCCTCCGTCCGGCCCCGACGGATGGAGAGGTCGAGGAGCCCGCCCCCCGGCATGGCGTCGAGAGCGTTGATGAGGAGGTTCAGGAAGCAGGTCTTGAGCAGCTCCGGATCGGCCACGATCCGGGGCAGGCCCGCCTCCGTCTCCACGGCGAGGGCGATGCCCTGGTCCTTAGCCTTGTGGTCGACGAGCGAGGCCACCTCGCGGAGCACCTCGTCCACCGCGCAGGGGCGGGGGTCCAGCCGCATGGGCTTGCCGAAGGAAAGAAAGTCGCCCACCAGGCGGTTGAGGCGGCTGATCTCCGCCTTCACGTTCTGGAGGATCCGGTCGTAGTCCTCCCGCTGCCCCGGCTCCGCGGGGGCCATCCGTCCCCGCAGGTGGTCGATGGAGAGGTTGATGAAGTTCAGGGGGTTGCGGATCTCGTGGGCCACCGCGGAGGCCAGGCGCCCCATGGCCGTGGACCGCTCCGCGAAATGCAGCCGCTCCTCCAGCCGGCGGTTCTCGCGCAGGCGCTCCACCATCTCGTTGAAGGTGCGCGAGAGACCCACCATCTCGTCTCCGCCCCGGGGCGACACCTGGACCGAGAGGTCGCCCGCGGCCACCTTCCGGGCCGCGTCCGTCAAGTCCCGGAGGGGCCCGCCGAAGGACCAGGAGAGGTAGAAGGAGAGCACGATGCCGAGGGCAAAGACGCCGAGGGTGACCATGATGCGGTTCAGGAAAGCCTCTTCGGAGAGGGCGGAGAAGTCGTCCAGGACGCGCGTGATCAGGAGGTAGCCCACCCGCTTGTCCTGCACCACGATGGGGATGGTGAGGGTGGAGGTTTTCTGGTTCGTGGCCGAGCCCACCTCGCCCAGGAACCCGCGAATGACGACCTCCGTGCCTCTCCTCTTTCCCCGGACCAGACGCTTGCCCACGATGCCTGGGTTCGTGGAGGCCTGGACCTCGTCCGTGGCGTCGGCCAGGGTCACGTCCGCCACCCCCAGCTGGCGCAGCTTCTCCACGTAGGCCTTCAAGGCGACCTGGGCGTCGCCCTCCGCCGCCGGCTGCTCCTGGGCCACCTCGATGGCCTTCGACAACTCCTCGGTGTAATCTCGCACCTGCGACAGCAGCTTGCGCTCGCTCAAAAGGTGGAGCATGAAGAGGCAGGCTCCGGAAAGGACCAGCAGGGAGACCATCATCACTAGGAGCTTGGTCTTGAGGTCGAAGTCCGGCAGCCGCCGGAGAAGCACGCTCATGACACTCAGTCTAGACCCCCAACCGCCCGCGCTGCAATCGGACGGGGCCGCTCGGAGGCTCCGCCCATGAGCTCGCCCCCCGGCCACACCCCGCCCAGCCAACTGCTCGTCGCCACCAGCGACTCCACCACCCGTGCCCTCCTCCGCAAGGCCCTGCACGTGCGGGCGGTGGAGGTGGTGGAGGCGGCGGATGGGGTTGAAGCCCTGGCCCTGGCTCGCCGGCTGGACCTGGACCTCATCCTGCTCGATGCCTTCCTGGCCGTGGTCGACGGGATCTCGGTCTGCGCCCGCATTCGGGCCGTGCCCGGGGTCGACCAGCCCCCCATCGTCATCATCGGCTTGAGCTCGTGGCGGACGGTTCAGCTGGCCTTTGCGGAGGGAGCGGACGAGATCCTGCCCAAGCCCCTTCACCCCCCCCTCATTCGCTCGCGGGTCGAGTACCTGCTCCGCCGGCGGCGGCAGGAGAACCGGCTGCGCCTCATGGAGCGCGCGGTGGAGGCGGCGGGGAGCGGAATCACCATCCTGGACGGCCGCTCCTCCGAGTATCCCCTGACCTACGCCAACCGCTCCTTCCTGGACATGACCGGCTATCCCGCCCCGGAGATCCTGGGCAAGAACCTCCGGCTGCTCCGGGGTCCGGAGACGGACGTGGCCGCCACCACCGAGCTCCGGGATGGCATGGCGGCCGGGCAGTCGACCCGCGTGCTCCTCCGGAACTATCGGAAGGACGGCACGCCCTTCTGGAACGACATCTCCACCTCGCCGCTGCCCGACGTCTCCGGCCGGGTGACCCACTTCGTGGCCGTGCAGACGGACGTGACCGCGCGGATGGCGAAGTCCGGGAAGCTCGAGGCGAGCCATCTGGAGGAGTTCGCCCGGGAGCGCACCCGCGAGCTGGAGGGCGTCCTGAGCAGGGTGGAGGATCGGCGCCGGTTCACGGAGACGATCCTTAACAGCATGAACGCGGGGGTGGTGACCTCCGATCTCTCGGGGCTCATTTCCTTCGCGAACCGGGCGGCCCTCCACATCCTCGGAGTCAGCCTGGCCAACTGCCGGGGGCGCTCGGTGCTGGAGATCTTCGGGAACCTGGAGGAGCTCAGGGAGGCCATGAAGCGGGCGGGGGGCGGGCGCGAGGCGCGTCTCGACTTTCCCCTCATCACCCCGGGAGGGGGCCGGCTCTACGTGGGCATGTCGGTCATGCGGGCGCCTGCGGAGCTCGAGGCCGAGGTGGGCTATGTCTTTCTCTTCCGCGACCTTGCGGAGACCCTCGAGAGGGACAGGCAGGAAGAGGAGCGAGCCACCCTGGACGACGAGGCTGAGGAAGAGGCGGCCCCGGTGACGGCCGTGACCGCCCCCCCTACGGCGGGAGAGGCCAACCGCGAGCCCCCGCCAACTACCGCGGAGGAGGAAGAGGAGGACGAAGCCTTGGTCGCTTCCGCGGTCGGGCGGCGGCGTCCCCACCTCGCTCTGCGCTACTGCGCCCCCGTCGAGCTCGTCCGCCAGGCGGCGGAGACCCTGGCCAAGCGCTCCCCCGAGGGGTGGCCCGACGTCGGTATCGATGCCCCGGAACACCTGCCCGAGGTCCTCGTGGATCGCCAGCAGGTGGTGGAGGCCCTCGCCCGCCTGCTGGACAACGCCGCCCATCGTTCCGTGGACAAGGCCCGGCTGCGGGTGCGTCTGGCCGAGACCCAGGCCCTGGGCGAGCGGGGGGTCCGGGCGGAGCCCTTCGTCCGGGTGGATATCCTCCTCCCCCGGGAGGAGATCACCGACGAGGACCTGGGGGGGGACGGAGAGAGCGCGCGCCGCCTCCAACACCGCCGGCAGGACCTGGCCACCGCGGAGCAGCTCCTGCAGGCCAACGGCGGGCGCCTCGTGCCCTCGCCCCCCGAGCACGACGTCCGGTCCCTGTCCGCCTTGATCCCTATGGGAAGCCCCCCCGAGGCCCCCGGCTAGCCGTCTGACTTCGCGCCGCTTCCGGTCCGATAAGGTGCCAGACAAACCGGCGGGGGGCCCGCCCGGCGGGGGTAGCCTCGGACGCACAAGGACTTCGCGCTGGTACGCCCATTGCTACTAAACGAAGCAGCAATGCGTACGTCCCGGACGATTCTGCTCGTGGAAGCGGATTCCGGCTGCGGGCAAGCCCTCGCAGCGGTCCTCCGGCGCCAGGGGGACCGCGTGCGTGTGGCCCGGACCCGGGCCGAGGCCCTCCTGGCCGCCCGCCGCCAGCCCTACGACCTCGCGATCGTGGACCTCTTCCTGCGCGGGGGGGGGGCCGAGCTGGCCCGGGAGCTCGCGCACTCTGTCCCCAGGCTGTGCCTGAGCCTAGGCGCCCGTCTCGAACAGCTGGAGATCCTGGAGGCCGCCTTGGGCTTCCCCGTGCACCGCAAGGCGAGGCTTCCCGCCCTGCTCAGAGGCCGAGGCGCTTCATCCAACGGTAGAGGGTACGGGGGGAGACGCCCAAGATCTCGGCGGCCTGCTCGCGCCGCCAGCGCGCCTGCTCCAGGGCCTGGCGCACTCGGGCCGGGTCGGGGCCGTCGTCACGGCTGAGGTCCTCCGCAGGGGCGGGGGGTGAGGCGGGGGCGGGGTGAGGGGCGGCGGGGGCCGCCACCGGGGCGAAGGACCCGCGCGGGGAGCGCTGCACGATCTCGGGCGGCAGGTCGCTCACGTCGATCATCTCCCCCTCCGCGAGCAGACCGGCCCGCTCCACCGCGAAGTGCAGCTCGCGCACGTTACCCGGCCAATCGTGGGCGGCCAGGGCCTGGAGGGCGGCGGGGGAGAAGCGCTTCTGGGAGGGGAGCGAGTGGGAGAAGTGCTCCACGAGCAGGGGAATGTCCTCCGGCCGCTGCCGCAGCGGGGGGATCACCACCCGCACGCCGTGGATGCGGTAGAAGAGGTCCTTGCGGAACCGCCCCGCCGTCACCTCCGCGGCCAGGTCGCGGTTGGTGGCGGCCACGAGGCGGAAATCGGCCCGGCGCTTGCGCGTGGCTCCCACCCGGTAGAACGTTCCGCTGTCCAGGACGCGCAGGAACTTGGACTGGATCTCGGGGGCCATCTCCCCCACCTCGTCCAGGAAGAGCGTCCCTCCGTCCGCCACCTCCACGAGCCCCGGCTTCTCGTTCCCCGCCCCCGTGAACGCCCCGCGCTCGTGGCCGAAGAGCTCGCTCTCGAGCAGGGTCGAGGGCACCGCCGCGCAGTTCAGGTCCACGAAGGCCTTGTTGGCGCGGGGGGAGATACGGTGCAAGTGGGAGGCCAGAAGCTCCTTTCCCACCCCGCTCTCGCCCTCGATCAGGACCGGGGTGCGGGCGGCGGCCACCATCTCCACCGTATGCAGGACCTTCTGGAGCTCGGGCGAGCGGGTCAGGATGTCGGAGGCCATCCCGCGCTGGACCTGGAAGCGCAGACGACGGTTCTCCCGCTCCAGGACCGTCTTGTCTCCCGCCTTCTCCACCCGCATCCCCAGCTCTTCGAAGTTGGGGGGCTTGGTCAGGTAGTCGAAGGCCCCGAGCCGCATGGTCTGGATGGCGGACTGGACGTTGGCGAACCCGGTCACGATGATGGTCTGCAGCTCCGCATGCTCCTTCTTGACCTTGGCCAGGATGTCGACCCCGTCCGCGTCCGGCAGCTTGAGGTCCAGGAGCAGCACGTCCCACTCCGCGGTGGCCAGGGCCTTGTAGGCCGCCTTGCCGGTGGGGCAGACCTTGACCTCGTGGCCCGCCTTCTGGAGGAAGCGGGCCACGGTGAGGCCGAACGTGGCCTCGTCCTCCGCCACCAGCACCCGATAGCCGCTCATGCCCTCTCCGCCGCCTTCATGACGACCCTGAAGCAGGCCCCACTCCGCCGGGGGCTGTGCACGACGTCGCCCCCCCACCGGCGCACGAGCGTGCGGGCAATGGCCAGACCCAGCCCCGCCCCCCCGCCGACGTTGGTCGTGAAATAGGGCTCGAAGATCCTGGCCCGGATCGCGGGGGGAACGCCGGGGCCGGTGTCGATCACGTCCAGGAACAAGTTGGGCCCCGTGCGCCCCGCGCGCAGGGTGAGGGTCCCGCCCCCGGGCATGGCCTGCGAGCCGTTCATGGCCAGGGCCATCACGACCTGCTTCAAGGAGTCCGTCTCCAGGCGGGCGGGGGGGAGCTCCTTGGGGATGCGCGCCACCACCCGGATCCGCGCGAAGGCGGGATGCCGCTCCAAAAGGCGCAGGGCGGTGCCCACGGTCGTGCCGAGATCGGAGGTGGTTCCGGGATCGGCCCGCGCGGAGTCGAGCAGGAAGCGCACGATGCCCTCGCACCGGCCGACCTCGCGGCGGATGAGATCCCGGAACTTCCGCGCCTCGCGCGCGGCCTTCCCCGAGCCCTTGGTGGCCAGGGAGGCCAGGGCCTCCGCGCAGCCCGCGATCCCGGCCAGCGGGTTCGAGACCTCGTGGGCCACCCCCGCCACGAGCTGGCCCAGGAAGGCCAGGCGGTCGGAGGCGATCAGGCGCATCTCGAGGGTCCGCCGCTCCGTGATGTCCTCGAAGGCAGAGAGGACGTGGGTCACCTCGGGTCCTTGGCGCACGGGCAGGCGCCGCACGTGGAAGAGGCCGGCGCGCGTCTCCGCGGTCTCCTCGTGGGGGATGCCGGTCTTGAAGACGTGGCTGAGGACGGGCAGGGTGGCCCGATACCCGCGGGGCGGAAGCACCCCCCGGAGGGGACGGCCGAGAGCCCGGCCGCGGGGCACGCCCAGGGGCCCCTTCTCGCGCAGGCTGTTCCAGGCCACCACCCTGAGGCCGCGGTCCACGACGTAGAGCCCGATGGGGAGGGCGTCGAAAACCGCCGCCCCCAGACCGGAGAGCGGCTCGGCTTGGGTCCGGGGGAGGCGCTGGGCCACGGCCGAGAGTATAGCCCCGCGACGCGCAGAAGCGCACCCGCCTCATGGGGCGTGATAGCATCCGATGAACATCCGGGTGCCACGGTGATTCGGTTCGCCCCCCCGTCAGGCCTCCCCTCTTGAGGCGACCAGATGGACCTCGCTCAGATCGGGAAATATGAAATCGTGGGCAAGATCGGCCAGGGGGCCATGGGCGAGGTCTACAAGGCGCGCGATCCCGCCCTGGGCCGTTTCGTGGCCATCAAGACCATCTCCCAGCGCCTCGACGTCAACGACCTCATGCGGCAGCGGTTCCAGCGGGAGGCCCAGGCCGCGGCCCAGCTCGCCCACCCCAACATCATTACCGTCTTCGAGTTTGGGGAAGAAGCGGGGATGTCCTTTATCGCCATGGAGCTCCTGGAGGGGATCGACCTCAAGGAGGTCATCGAGCGGCGGAAGCTGCCGCGGCTCGAGGACAAGCTCCCGGTGCTGGAGCAGATCTGCGAGGGCCTGGCCTTCGCCCATTCGAAGGGGCTCGTGCACCGGGACCTGAAGCCCGGGAACATCCACATCCTTCCCAATGGCCAGGTCAAGATCATGGACTTCGGCCTCGCGCGCCGGACCAGCGATGCCGCCAAGACGGCGGTGGTGATGGGCACGCCCTATTACATGGCGCCCGAGCAGGCCCAGGGTGGGCGGGCCAGCGCCCGCTCGGACATCTTCTCCTTGGGCGCGGTCGCCTACGAGCTTCTGGCCGGCCGCCGGCCCTTCGGGGGGGAATCCGTTCCCGCCGTGCTCTACAGCGTCGTCCACACCGCGCCGGAGCCGCTCGCGAAGTGGATCCCCGAGCTGCCCCACCTGGCCACGCTGGTGGAGAAGGCCCTGGCCAAGGACCCCCATGAGCGCTTCGAGAACGCAGGGGAGATGCGGGAGGCCCTGCGCGATGTCGTTCGGGCGTTCTCCTCCGGCTACCGCTACGACCCCGCGGCCGCCACCATGGCGGGGGTGGCCCCGCCCCGGCCCGCTGCCTCCCGCCCCGCCCCCAAGACCCTGAGCCAGGCGGAGGACACCGCGGAGCCGATCAAGGAGGCCCTCTTCGAGCTGCAGCAATACCTGTCCGACCACCTCCCCCCCCTGATGGTCGCGGACTCCATGCTCCTCCTCCTGGACTGTCCTCCCGAGGGCGTGGCCACGGAGATCTACGCCTGGGCCCTGGCCCAGACCCATGGCCCCACGAGGGTCTCCCTCACCGAGTACCTCTTCCATGCCTTGAGCAAGATCCACCTCATGGGGGAGTTCCGGCTCCTGGAGAAGGAGCGGCTGGACGCCTACTTGAGCGAGCTCGCCGAGAGGATCATCGACTGCTGCTCAGAGGAGGACGAGGAGCATCTGCGGAGCAGCCTGAAAAGCCTCGGGCGGTCGGAGATGGTGTCGACGGCCGAGATCCTTCACCGCCAGATCGGTGGGGAGCGGGTGCTGGTTCCAGAGGGCTCCGCCGCCCCCTCCGGAGGGAAAGCCCCCTCCTCCGCGGGCCCGGCCAGCGCGGCCGAGCTGCGCCGGCTGACCCTCCTCGTCGAGCGTCTGCGGCAGGAGGTGCAGGACTCCCCTCCCGGGGGAACCGTGGAGGCCACCCGCTCCCAGCTCATCTCCCAGACCCTGGCGAGTGCCGTGGCCCACGCCACGAGCGAGCGGGAGCTGGAAGAGCACCTGGGGCGCCTCCGCGAGCTGGGGGTGGCCGCGGAGGGGGGCGACCTCTTTCGCTCGCTCGGCCAGGGCCTCTCGGACTGGGTGCTGCCCGGGGGCGCCTCGGGAAGCCTCGGCCTCGACGAGACCGGCCAGGTCGAGGCCATGCGCCGCGTCATCGTCCTGGCCGAAGAGCCGGTGGAGATGGCCCGCCGCTTCCGGGGGATGGTCTACGCCGCCATCGACGAGTTCAACCAGGGAAACCTGGGGCGGGCGGTCAAGATGCTCGAACTCGCCGAGCGCCTGATCAAGGAGAAGCAGTTCGACGGCAGCTTCGTGGAGACCATCAGGCGCAAGGGGCATGAATCGATAGACATAAGCCGCCTGCGCAAGCTCGCGGAGAGCCCCGAGAAGCACGCTCCCCTGCGCACGGTCCTGAACTTCTTCCATTTCGGGCTCGGCCACCGGGCGCTCCTGGACGAGCTGCAGGGGGAGACCCGGCGGGATCGTCGACGCCTCCTCCTGGACCTGCTCCAGGCCCACGGCCCCCCCGTGCGGGTGGCCGCCCTGCAGAGGCTGGAGGCCCATCGGAGCGGCGGGGACGACCCCGGCCCCTACATGCTGCGGAACATCGTCTACCTCCTGCGCCTGATCCCCCGCGTGGACGACGAGGGCATCGATCGCGAGATCGACCTCCTCTCCTTCCTCGCCGAGCCCGGGTGGCCGCCCTTCCTGGCCCGGGAAGTCATCAGCGCCCTCGCCAGCATGAAGCCGGCCAAGGCCAAGCAGTCCCTGGTGGGACTCCTCCACTCCCGCGAAGCGGCCCTCGGTAAGGCCGACGTCCCCGATCGCACGGAGGGCCACGCCCTCCTGGACCGGCTTTGCTCGGCCCTCATCCGAACGGCCCACCCCGCAGCCTGGAGCGCGGTCGTGGAGCACGCCCTCGGCGAGCGGCCAGAGCTGGGATCGACCATCGATCGGCTGGCGGAGTTCTCCTCCCAGGACCTGCGGGCCAGCCCGCCCGTCCTGGCCCGCCTGCTGGAGGAGCTCCGCGCCCGCCTCCCGCACAGGGTCCTGAGCTTCCTCGTGACCAGGAACGACCAGGCGCTGACCTGCCTCATCGAGGCCCTCTCGGGTACGCCCGCGGACGAGGTCAAGGAGGCCCTCACGGACATCGTCCGGCGGTTCTCGGGCCATAGCTTCGCGGTCACGGCCCAGCGGGCGCTCGAGGGACTGCTCGCGCGCGCGGCGGCTCCCCCTGCGGTCCCGCCCACCCAGAACGAGTCCGGCGACCTCGAGGTCTTCGGCCTTCCCAGCCTCCTGCACAGGGTGGTCGAGAAGCAGGCGACCGGGCTTCTCACCCTGCTCGATTCGCAGGGAACGCCGATGGCGGCCTTGACTCTGGAGGGCGGCCGCGTCCGCACCTGCCAGATCGGCCCCCTGCAGGGCGAGGAGGCCTTCTTCCAGCTGCTGGAGAGGCCCTTCGCGGGAGCGTTCTCCCTTCTCGGCCGCCCCCCGAACCCGGGGGCCTCGTCGGGGGCCGGGTTTCTGGACGTGGGCGCGCTCACGAGCCAGGGGATCCTGCGCTACGGCTCCCTCCAAAAGGCGAGCGCCCTCGTCCCCGACGACGTAGCCCTGGAGGCTACGGGGCAGAGCCCCACCGCCGTCCCCAGCGAGCCGGACTACACCCTCGTGGTCAAGCTCTGGGAGAAGGCCTGCGCCGGCGTGACCCCGCGCCAGTGCGAGGCGGAGATCCCGGTCGACTCCTTCCGCATCCGCCGGGCCCTCGGTCACTGGGTGGAAGAGGGCGCCCTAAAGCCGCGCGCGGCTCAGTAGGCCTGGAGGTCCGCTTCCGAGAGCAGCATCCTCTGGATGCCGCGCGCGCGGCCCGTCTCGGGGTCAACGTCCACCACCGCTGCGGCCAGGCGGGGGTCTCCCTTGGCCGTCTCGAAGCGGGCGGGCATGCCGGTCAGGAAGCGGAGGATGACGGTGTCCTTCTCCACCCCGATCACGGAGTCGTAGGGGCCGGTCATGCCCAGGTCGCTGCAGTAGGCCGTGCCCTTGGGGAGCAGGCGGTGGTCGCAGGTGGGGACGTGGGTGTGGGTGCCCAGCACCGCAGAGACCCGGCCGTCCAGGTAGTAGCCGAGGGCCGTCTTCTCGGAAGTGGCCTCACCGTGGATGTCCACGATGATGACCGCGGCCTCCTTGCGCAGCCGCTCGACCTCCGCGAGGCCCATCCGAAAGGGGTCGTCCATGGCTCCGTTCATGAACACCCGGCAGCTTAGGTTCAGGGTGGCCACGGGCACGCCCGAGCGCTTGCCCTTCCCCACGTGGGCGCCCCGGCCGGGCTGACCCTGGGGGTAGTTGAGGGGGCGGAGGAGCTGGGGGATGAGGTCCACGATCCCGATGATCTCCTTCTTGTCCCAGATGTGATTGCCGGAGGTCATGCAGTCGATGCCCAGGTCCAGGAGCTCGTCGCACACCTCCTTGGTGACCCCGAAGCCGCCGGCCGCGTTCTCCACGTTGGCGATGCAGTAGTCGATGTCGTGCTTCTTGAAGACGAGGGGGAGCCCTTTCTTGAGGATGGCCCGGCCCGGGCTCCCCACCACGTCGCCGATGACGAGAATGTTCATCGCCCTCCCTTGACCTCGCCGCCCGGGGGCGACGAATCCGCGAGAGTAACGCCCGCGGGGGGGCGAGGTCAAATGCTACAATCCGGCGGCGATCCGGCTATGGAACTCTCCCTCAAGCTCCTAGCGCTGGCCGGCGCCGCCACCGCCGACGGCGGCGCGGAGGTGCGGCGCCACCTCCACCTCCTCCTGGGGGACGTGGCCCCCTTTGATGCGGGGGAGATCCTTCTCCGGCAGGAGGGCCGGCTCCAGCGCTGGAGCCTGGAGCACGGCGAGGAGGGGCCGATTGGGGCCGAAGACCTCCTCGACCACGTGCGATCGCAAGGAACGCCCTTCCGGTTGGACAACCTGGAGGAGGCGGGAGCCTTCCCCTCCACCAGGGATCAGATGATCGCCCGCGGCCTTTCCTCGCTCCTCGCCCTCCCCCTCGGCGCGGGAGCGGGCCCCGATGGCCTTCTTCTCATCGCCCGCCGGCACGGCTGGGCCTTCGTGGGGGCGTCTCTCCACGCGCTCCAGCCCCTGGCCGCGATGGCGGGTCTCGCCCTTCAGCACGCCCTCTCCTTGACGTCCCTGAAGGCGCGGGCGGACGCCCTGGAGGCGGCGGCCTTGCCGGACGCTCTCGAGCGCGCCCAGCGGGAGCTCGCCTCCGCCCGCCAGGCGCTCGAGGCGGCGCTTGAAGCGGTGGCGGAGGAGCGGGAGCGGGGAGACTCCGCGACGCGCCGAGCGGAGGAGGCGGACGCCGCTCACCGGGAAGCGGAGAGCGCGCGCGAGGTCCTCGCCGCCCAAAAGGAGGCGGCTTGGATGGAGGCCGCGGAGCGGGAGAGGGAGCGCGACCAAGCCCGCGGCGACCTCGGCGCGGTCCGGGAGGCCCTCGCGGAGGCGCGGGCGAGCGGAGAGGCGGCCGCGGCTCGGGTCCACGAGCTCGAGGAGGAGCTCCACGTGGGCGCGGCCCTGCGCGCCGGCCTCCAGGCGGAGCTGGACCAGGAACGCAGCAAGACCGAGGGGCAGGCAGCGGAGCTCGAAGCCCGCCGCCGCGAGCTCGAGGAGCAGCGGGCGCTGGCCGCCTCGGCCGCCCGCCTGCAGACGGAGCTTGAGGAGCAGCGCTTGTTCTCCGAACGAGTGCAGGCGGAGATGGAGGCGGCCCGAAGCGAGCTTGGGGCGGGCCGGTTGGAGCTCGAGAGGCTAAAAGGGGCGGCGGGGGAGGCGGAAGCGGCGCGGGCGGAGGCGGAGGGGCGTCGGGAGCAGCTGGCCGGGGAGCTCCACGAAACGAGGGCCGCGCGCGACGCCCTGCGGACCGCCCTCGACGAGCAGCAGGCCCGCATCGACGCGCTGGAGGCGGAGCTCAAGAGGACGCAGCAGGAGCTCATGACCGCGCACGAGGAGCGGGCGCAGGCGCGCGCGGCCGCGGAGGAGACCCGCACCGCCCTCGCCGAGGCCCTGGCCCGGGCTCGAGAACTCGAGGTGGACCTGGCGGCGGCGGCGGCCTCCCGCGAGGCCCTCTCCGCCCGGGCCGAGCGCTGGCGGGCCGCCGCCCGCGCGGCCGCGGCCCCGCCGTCTCCGAGCCGGCCCCACCGGTCGGCCAAGCGGAAGCGTCCCCCGCCCCGCCGGCCCTCCCCGGGACGCGGCTAGCTCTAGACCGTTACCGGCTTGATCCGGGGCTTGGCGGGGAAGGTCCCGGGGGGCGTCTTCTGCCCCGCCCCCGGGGCGGTCCGCGACTCCAGGGGCGGGATCAGGGCCAGCTTCAGGACCTCGTCCACCTCGTCCACGAGGTGGAACTCGAGGCCGCGCTTCAAGTGCGGGGACACCTCGTCCAGCTCCTTCTTGTTGAGGCGGGGGCAGACGAGGGCGGTGATCCCGGCCCGCCGGGCGGCCAGGAGCTTCTCCTTCAGGCCGCCGATGGGGAGCACGTTGCCCCGGAGCGTGATCTCGCCCGTCATGGCCAGGGAGCGTTTCACCGGGCGGTTCGTGAAGACGGAAATCATGGCGGTGGCGATCGTGATCCCCGCCGAGGGTCCGTCCTTGGGGATGGCCCCTTCCGGCACGTGGACGTGCAGGTCATGGGTGGAGAAGAAGTCCTCCTTGATCCCGTATTGGCGGGCCCGGGTGCGAGCGTAAGACAGGGCGGCGTGGGCAGACTCCTTCATCACCTCCCCGAGCTGGCCGGTCAGGGTGAGGGTGCCCTTGCCCCGCATGGCCGTGGCCTCGACGAAGAGCACGTCGCCCCCCGTCGCCGTCCAGGCGAGTCCAGTCGCGATTCCCACCGCGTCCTTCTTGAGGATCTCCTCGGGGAGGATCTTGGGCGCGCCCAGGTACTTGGTGAGGGAGTTGGGGGTGGCCCGCACCGTCCCCACGTGGCCCTCCGCGACCCGGCGCGCGACCTTGCGGGCGATGGAGGCGACCTCCCGCTCCAGGTTTCGAAGGCCCGCCTCCCGGGTGTAGGAGTTGATGAGGGTCCTTAGGGACCGGTCGGTGAAGACCAACTGCTCGGGGGTGATGCCGTGCTCCTCGAGCTGCTTGGGGACGATGTGGCGCTTGGCTATCTCCAGCTTCTCGTCCTCCGTGTACCCGGGGAGGCGGATCACCTCCATGCGGTCCAGGAAGGCGGGCTGGATGGTGTCGGTGAGGTTCGCGGTGGTGATGAACATCACGTTGGAGAGGTCGAAGGGCACGCCCAGGTAGTGGTCCCGGAAGGAGTTGTTCTGCTCCGGGTCCAGGACCTCGAGCAGGGCGGAGGAGGGATCGCCCCTGAAGTCGGCCCCGATCTTGTCGACTTCGTCCATCATGAAGACCGGGTTGTTGGCCCCCGCCTGGTGGATCCCCTGGATGATGCGCCCCGGCATGGAGCCGACGTAGGTGCGGCGGTGCCCACGGATCTCCGCCTCGTCCTTGACCCCGCCCAGGGAGAGGCGGATGAACTTCCGCCCCAGGGCGCGGGCGATGGACTTGCCGAGGCTGGTCTTGCCCACCCCGGGGGGGCCCACGAAGCAGAGCAGGGGCCCCTTCATCTTGTCCTTGAGCTTTCGCACGGCCAGGTACTCGACGATGCGCTCCTTCACCTTCTCCAGGCCGTAGTGATCCTCGTCCAGGATCTTCTGGGCCTCCAGGAGCTCCAGGTTGTCCTTGGTGGAACGGCCCCAGGGGAGGGTGACCATCCAGTCCAGCCAGTTGCGGAGCGTCGCCGTCTCCGCGGAGTCGGGGTGCATGCGCTCCAGCTTCTTGAGCTGCCGCTCCACCTCCTCCAGGACGGGCTTCGGCATCTTGGCCTTCCCGGCCTTCTCCCTGAGGCCCGCGATCTCCTCCCCCAGCTCGTTGCCCTCCCCGAGCTCGGTCTGGATCGCCTTCATCTGCTGGCGCAGGAAGAACTCGCGCTGGCTCCTATCCATCTCCCCCTTGGCCTGGGAGGAGATCTCCTGCTGCATGGTCAGGACCTCCAGCTCCTTGGCCATGAGCTCGTGGACGCGGCGGAGGCGGTCCACGGGGTCGAGGGCCTCCAGGATCTCCTGCGCGCCCTCCACCTTGAGGTCCAGATTGCTAGCGGTGAGGTCGGCCAGGCGTCCTGGCTCCTCCATGTTGGTGGCGATGACGATCACTTCCGGGGAGATAGGCTTGCCGAGATTGGTGGATTTCTCCAGGGCGGCCTTCACGTTGCGCATCAGGGCCTCGACCTCGAGCTTGCCCTTGTCCGCGGCTTCCGGCTCCGTCACGGCCTGGATGCGGGCCTGGAGGTGCGGATGGCCCTCCTCGAAAGACGTGATGCGGGCCCGGCCGATGCCCTGGACCAGCACCCGGATCCGCCCATCGGGCAGCTTCAGCATGCGCATGATGAGGGCCACCGTGCCCACGTCGTAGATGTCGCCGGGGCCCGGGTCCTCCTCCTCCTGCTTCTTCTGCGCGGCGAGGAGGATCATGCGGTTGTCGGCCAGGGCTTGATCCACGGCCTTGATGGAGCGGTCCCGGCTCACGTAGAGGGGGACGATCATGAAGGGAAAGATGACGATGTCCCGCAGGGGGAGCACGGGCAGGACCTCCGGGATCTTCGGGGGCTCCTCGTCCTTCCGCGGCTCTTCGCTCATGGCTCCTGCTCCCACTCTATGGGGATCGTGGTCTCGCGCCCCCGACGGTCTTTGAGCCGGGGCAGGGTGACGGTGAGGACCCCCCCCGCCAGATGGGCCTCGGCCTGCTTCAGGTCCACCGCCACATCCAGGTGGATGGTGCGCACGAAGCGCCCGTGGGGTCGCTCCATGCACAGGAAGGCCGCGATGGCCGCGGCGGGACGGCGCTCGCGCCTTTCCCCGGATATGACCAGCTCCCGCTCCCGGCACACCAGGCGCAGCGACTCCGGGGTCAGGGCAGGCACCTCCGCCACCACCACCAGCCTCCCCCGGCTCTCGTAGACGTCGATGCTCGGGGACCACTCCCCGGGCAGCGGCCGCTCCGCGCGCTCGAACCCGGACAGGCGCTCGAAGAGCTGGTTCACCTCGCGCTGAAGCAAGGAGAGCGCAGAGAGGGGAGGCCGCGCGGCCTTCTTGGTCACGCTCATCAGGGGTCCGATTAGAGTAGATATCACGGGGGGGGCAGGGTCAAGCCCGAACCCCGGGGCCAAGGGGGCGGTCAGTGCCGCTTGAGCACGATGAGGGTGCGGTCGTCGGTGGCCTTGGCCCCCGCCGCGAAGCGCTCGAGCTCCTTCAGGATCTCCTCCTGCAGGGTCGAGGCTTCGAGCCCGCGGCAGCGTTTGCACACCGCGGCCAGGCCCTCGTCCCCGAACTCTTCGCCCGTGGGGGCCCAGGTCTCGGTGACCCCGTCGGAGAAGATGACGAGGGTGTCCCCCGGGTGGAGCTCGACGCAGCCGTCGGCGTAAGGGACGCCTTCGAACAGGCCGAGCACCATCCCTCCCTCTTCCAGGGTCTCGAGCGTTCCGTCCGCGCGGATGAGGTGGGGGGGATTGTGGCCGGCGTTAACATAGCTCAAGCGGCCGCTGGGCGGGTCCAGGGAAGCCATGAAGAACGTCACGTATTTGTTGGAGGGGACGTTCTGGCAGACCGTGCGGTTGATGCGGGAGACCGCCTCCGAGAGGGTGGGCTCCGTCCAATGGCCGCGCACCGCGGCCCGGAGCACGGTCATGATGAGAGCCGCGCCCGTGCCCTTGCCGGACACGTCCCCCAGGGCCAGGAGCAGCCGGCCTTCTTCGACCGCGAAGTCGTAGTAGTCCCCCCCCACGGTGCGGCAGGGCGTGTTCGAGCCCACCAGCCCGTAACCGGGCACTGACGGGGCCCCCCGGGGAAGGAGCCCGTTCTGGATCTCCGCCGCCACCCGCATGTCCTCGTCCAGGCGGCGCTTCTCCAGGCTCTCCTCCAGCAGGCGGACGTTCTCGATCTTGGCCGCGGCCACGTTGGCAAGGGCGGTGAGGATCCGGACGTCCTCCTCGCTGAAGGAGTGGGAGCGCTGGAGCGAGTCCAGGTACACGAGGCCGATGACCGTGTCCGGGGCGTCGGAGGTGGATGTGAACCAGAGGGGCGCGCACATGGCGGAGCGGATGCCCGAGGAGAGGATGCTGACCTCGCTCCGGAAGCGGGCGTCCTCGAGCAGGTTGGGCACGAGCAGCGACACCTTGTCCTCCAGCACCCGCCGGGTGATGGAGCGGCTGATCTTGGCCAGGGTGTCCCCCTTGCGGCTGAGGGCGGCCTTGATCACGGGCAAAGGGGGCTCGCCCTGCAAGAGCACGATGGCCCCCCGCTCGGCGGGGATGGCCTCGAAGAGCAGCTTCAGCACCAGGTCGAAGAGCTCGCCCAGGGGGCGGTGGACCACGAGCGCGCCCGCGGCCTTGCTCAGGATGGCCAGCACGCGGTTCTGGCGCTTGAGCTCGGCGGGGTCGAAGGCAGGCTTGGTGTTGATGTCGGAGAGCTCCTTGACGGAGAAGACCCGCGTCCCCTCGAACTCGGACTCCTCCTCCTCCTCGAGCTCGGGAACGTCTCCGGCCAGGAAGGTGAGGACGTGCTCGCCCAGCGTGATCACGTCCCCCTCGCGCAGGCGCCGCTCCTCGCGCACGGGCTCCCCGTTCAGGAGGGTGCCGTTCTTGCTCTGCAGGTCGGCCAGGTAGAAGCCGTCCGGCTTCTCCACGATCTCCGCGTGGTGGCGGGAGAGCCACTGGTCGGGCAGGAAGATATCGCTCTCCCGCGAGCGGCCGATGGTCACCCGCGGCTTGGCCAGGGGGAACCGGTCCCGCGTGCCATCGGCGGTCTCGATCCCGAGCTCGGGCATCGGCGCCGATTCTACACCACGGCCGCTAGGGATCCCGCCGACTCAGGGAGGGGCGGTGGGGGGGGCGACGCGCCGGTGCTTGACCGCGTAGTAGCCCTTGCGCACGCGGACCTCGGCATCCTTGCGCGCGAGCCGCAGTTCGATGGTGCGCCAGGTTCCGTCGGGAAGCCGTTTGGGCGAGTAGGCGAGCAGATAGTGGTTCTTGAGCTCGTTCGAGATCTCGTTGAAGACCCGGATCAGGTCCCCCACCTTGTCGGGAAAGAAGAAGGCGCCCCCCGTCTCCTGGGCGATCTTGCGCAGGAAGCCGCGCGGGCTGCGGGCGAAGAGGCCGCTCTCCCCCTTGAACCCGACGCTGTAGACGGTGGCCTCCACCTCCCGCGCGTAGTCGATGACGTCCTGCTCTTTCAGCTGGCTGGTGGTGTCGGCGCCGTCGGTGAAGACGACCACCGCCTTGCGCCCGGGCTGGTCCTTGATGCGACCCAGGCTGTACTGGATGGCGTCGTAGAGGCTGGTGCCGCCCCAGGCCTGCAGGCCCTGGACGATGTTCTCCAGCCGGGAAGTGTCGCCCGTGAACTCCGTGCTCCCTTTGATCGTCTCGTTGAACTGGACGAGCAGGGCCCGGTCGACGTCGTCCAGCTTGTAAATGAGGCTCAAAGCAGCCTCTTGCAGGAAGGGGAGGGTACGGGTCATGCTCCCGCTGGTGTCCAGGACCAGGATCACGGAGAGGGGGATGCGCTCTCCCTCTCCGGAAGCCTCCCGGAAATAGGAGACCTCCTGACGCACGCCGTCCTCGTAGAGCTCCACGTCCTTGGGACCCAGCCCGCGGATCAGGTGGCCGCCCTTGTCGAACACCACCGCGGTCACGGAAACCACGTCCACATCCACCTCGAGGGTGAAGGGCTTGGGGGGCGGGCTTTGGGCTTGGGCGAGAAGCGGGCTCGCTCCAAGCAAGGTCGCGGCCGCGAGGGCGAGGCAGGAGGACGGGAAGCGCTTCACGCGCCGGGCACCGGGGGGCGGGCGAGGAGGCGCCGGCCGAGGAGGACGCCCGCCAGCACCAGGAGCATGACCACGGCGAGGGGGACGAGCACGGCGAGGCAGAAAAGAACGACCGTGATCACGTCCTCCCCGAGGCTCAGGAGGGGGTTGGCCAGGCCGCCCGTGAAGGCGGTGGAGGCCGCCCGCAGCCCGGCCTTGGCCGCGTGGGGCACGAGCGCGGCGGGGGCCCCGACCGCCGCCCCCAGGGCCAGGGCGGCCAGGGGGTCCGTGGTGTGCCCCAGGGCGGAGGCGGCCAAAAGAGCGCCCGCCCCCGCGCGCAGGGGTGTCGACAAGGCGTCGAGCCCGTGGTCCAGGGCGGGGATCTTATCGGCCAGGATCTCGATGAGGCTGGCCACGCCGAAGATAATCAGGGCCTTGTTCGAGGACACGAACTGAAAGGACGGTCCCAGGACCAGCCACCCCGCCCGCGAGAGCACGCCGGCCAGGAAGAGGGGCAAGAAGGTGCGGAGCCCGGCGCAGGCGGCGAGGGCGATGGCGAGCGCGACCGTCTGCAGCGTCTCCGCGACCGAAGCCACGTCCATGAATCGAGCGTAGGGCGGGGGTGGGGGAGTGTCAAGCAGCCCTGGGGGCAGCCGAGACTCCAGAAGCAAGCGAACCACGAGGCAACCCTGGCGGGGGCGGGCGCCTGCCGACCGCTCGGGGTCTCATGAAACGGGCTTGCTCTGGTCGCCGCGAACGGCCCCGCCCGGATCGACAGGGGGCGGCAGAGGACGGAAGACGCTGAAGACCGCTAAGGCGAGAAGAGCTGAGAGGCCGGTCACCGTGAAGGCGAGCGCTCGGCCATGCCAGAGCCCTGCGAGTCTCTCTCGAAGCTCGTAGGCCAGAACGTTGGCCTTGCCGCCGTACATCTCCATCTGCCGGAGATATACCTTCGAGTCCTCCGGCCCCGCACCGAGAGGATCGCCAGGTGGAGCGGCGGTGAAGTAGATGACGAGCGCGGCCGCACACCCGGCGAACAGGATTCCTCCGGCTACCTCCGTCCGCCGCGCCTCGATGAAGGTGGCAAGGTCCTTGAGTAGCAACGCGCCTGCTCCTCTCTCGGGTCGCCCACTGAAGAGTCGTTCACCTTGGGTCACTCCGCCTTCGCCACCATCCGGAAGGTGTCCACGTTCCTCATGTGCCGCTTGGAGAACTCCATCTTCCCGCGGTCCTGTTCGACCTTCACGAAGGTCGGGGCCTCCGCCTTGAGGTCCACCTCCAGGCTGGTCTCCGCCAAGTCGCGCCAAGCCGGCTCGGCCGTGGTCCCTTCGTTGGCTTGGTAGGCCAGGCGCAGGTGCCGCGGGGGCGGTGTCTGCGCGGGAAGATCGATCTCAAGCAAGATCCGTCCCGGCCGGGTCTCCGGCGGGCCCAGGCGGATCTTGGGGCTGGCCACCACGGCCAGGGTCTCGGGGGCGAAGGAGAAGGAGTTCACGATCGCGCCCGGGATATCAGGATCGAGGGTCGCGTCGACGTATGTGGCCACCGGCTTCTCGTCGAGGCGGACCTCCAGGCGGAGGCTGGGATCGTCGGGGGCGGCCTTGGGGTCCCAGGCCTGCCAGAACACGCCGCCCGTGATCACGACCACGAGCCGCAGGGGCGGGGGGGCCGGGGGCAGCGGAGCGGGGGTCGCGGGGGGCGCGTTCACGACCTCCTCCGTGCCGTCGTCCTTTATGATGCGCTCGATCTTCTCGCGGGGCACGATAAGGAGCCCGTAGGGGGTCTGGATCCGGATGCGCTTGGTGCCTTGGGCCACGATCTTGCCCGTCACGCGGTCCCCGTCCACGAGGACGAGCACCTCCGCCCTGAGTCCGGACGAGCAAAGGAGAAATGACGCGGCGAGAAGGATCGAGCGGGCACGGCGTCGCCTTAAGCCGCTCATGTCACCAGCCCGCAAGTCCGGCAGCGGACGCCCTCCCCACCCCCCACCCCCTTGAAGTACTCCTCGTAGCAGGCGGGATCGGTGCAAACCACGACCCCGCACTCGCATTCCCAGCCCAGGTCGGTAGGACTCGTGACCTCCCCCGCGCAGGCCCGGCAAAGCCGGCGGGGCTCCGCAGTGCTCTCCGCCATCAACTCTTCTTGAAGAATTTCTTGATGAGGCCTCCGGGGGGCTCCGGCTCCCCGACCTGGTCTCCCAGTTCGGCGCGGGCCTCCTCGTGGTCCGGTTTCAGCTCCAGGACCTTCTTGAACATGGAGACGGACCGGCTCTTGATCCCGCTGTTCTTGTAGATCCGCCCCAGCATGAGGAGGGCGTCCACGTTCTGGGCCTCGTCCTGCAGGACGGCCAGAAGGACCTCCTCCGCCCGCTTCACCCACTTCGGATTCTTGAGGTAGGCGCGGGCGAGAAGGACCCGGGCCCTCTGCCGGGACTTCCCCTGCACCACTCCCACCGCCGGCTCCAGGAGCTGGATCGCGTCCCAGTACTTTTCCTTCTCGATGTATTTCTCCGCCTGGCGGATCGATAGCTCCGCGGAGCGGGCCTCGGCCGCGGGGTCGGGTGGGGGCTCTGGGGCGGAGGGCGGGGGCGGGGGGCCGGGCGCGACGGGCCGGGGCGCGGAGCGGCCTAGCGTCTCTTCGTAGGAGGCCCGCGAGCGCGGATTGCGAAGCACCTCGTAAGCCTCGCCCAGCCGGATGAAGACGGCCTCGAGCTTGTCGCGCAGGTCGGCCAGGGCCGCGTCGTGGTGCACGTCGGGGTGGAACTGCTTGGCCAAGTGGAAATAGGCTTCCTTGACTTGGGCCTCGGTCGAGGCCCGGGGAATGCCCAGGATCTCGAAGTGGTTGCGGACCCGGAGGCCCTCGTAGGTCTCCATGATCTCCTGCCGACGGTGGGGGGCCGGCTTGCTGGCCACGGGGGGCGGGGGCGCCGGCGGGGGGGGTGGCGGAGCCACGCGCGCCGGCTCTGGCCGGGAGGCGGCGGGAGCTGGACTCGGTGCGGGGGGCGCGGGGGCGGGGGGCGCGGGGACCGCCTTGACCGGCCGCGCCTTCTTGGCGGGGCCCACTCCAAACTCGATGATGCCGGTGCAGAGCAGGCCAAACAGGCTCTTCTGGGTCTGCTCGGCGGGCATGGGAATGAGGAGGGTGATCTGGCGAGCGGTGAGCGTCCCGTCCACCCGGGAGAGCACGAAGCCGTCGCTCGGGGAGAGCGTGATCTTCTGGAAGCGGAGCAGGGGGTCGGTGGAAAGGGCGAGCACGCGGTCAATGTCGCCGAGGGCGTACCGCACGACATCGGGGTCGTGCACCTGCTGGACGGCCTCTAGGATCAGCTCTCCGGTGGAGAGCTTCAAGGTCAGATCCTCGTTCACCGGCTCTTCGGCCTCCTCTTCGAACCGGTAGGAGCCCTCGTGCCAGGAGAAGACCTTGGCCAGGATCTCGTGCACCTGGAAGGCCATGGCATCCTCCAGGCGACCCTGGTCCATGATCCCGAGCTCGATGAAGACCTGGCCCAGGCGCTTCTTCTCGCGCAGCACCACCTCGGTGGCGCGTGAGAGGTCCGCGGTGGTCAAGAGGCCCTTGCGGACGAGCACCTCGCCCAGATAATCCGCGGCCACGTTCGTCTGGGCGTTGACGATGGTTCCCCCGCGGAAGCGGACGCTGCGCAGTTCGCTCCCTTGGGTGAAATGAAGAAGGCCCGTCTTGCGGCCGACGTAAAGCTCCCTCAGCAGGCCGGGGAGCACACCCTCCGCCAGGGTTCCGTTCATGTCCAGAAAGTGCCTTCAAACCCCAGAATCACGGCAGTATAGCCCAGGGGGCCCCTTCTGTGCGCCCGCCCTTGACCTCCCCCTGAGCGCCCTCTATCATCCGCTCCAATGATCGACGACGACGAGCGTCGCCACTATCAGCGGCTGCGCCTGGACGGGCGGATGGTCGGGCGGGCCACCGTGCTCGCGGACTTCCGGGTAGCGGCCCTCTCCGAGACGGGGGCCACCCTGGAGATGGGGATCCCTCTCGCCATGGGCTCGTCCTGCGAACTCACCCTGAACCTCTCGCACGTGGCCGTCGATCTCAAGGCCCGGGTGGTGGACGTGCGCCTTCCCGAGGGCTCCGATGGCTCCTACGTGATCGGGGTGGACTTCGCCGGCGTCGATGCCCTGGACTTCGGTCTCCTCCAGTCGTTTCTGGAGCGGGAGCGGCGGAAGGAGTCGTGACCAAGCCCGCCCTGACCGGCCAGGCACGGGTCCAGGTCCCGGCCCGGCTGCTCGATCTCAGCGTGGGGGGGGCGCTCCTCGTCCAGCCCACGGCCTTGGAAGTGGGGGCCATCCACGATTTCGCGATCGAGCTCGAGGGGCAGACCCTCTGGGTGCAGGCCGAGGTCCGGCACTGCCGGGCCGCGGAGCGGGGGGCGGGGTATCAGATCGGCGTGGAGTTCGTGGGGGTCGAACCCCACGAACAGCGTCGGCTCAACGACTACCTGAAGAGCCACTCGAGCTGAGAGAAGCCCGGCCCCTCAGCGCTTCTTCTTGGGGAGGCTCTTCAGCTCCAGGACGTTGAAGCGGTGCACGAGGGGCAGGTCCTTCATGCTGAGCAACCCCGCCGGAGCCGCCATCAGCTTGGGGATGCTGTTCACGACGATGGCGGCGGTGGCGATGTCCCCCGCCACCCCTCCCGCGATGGTGCAGTCGATGGGGGGGGCGCCGTCCACGAGCACGTGGTCGCGCGGCGACTCCGCCCCCACGTACATCTGCAGGTCCAGGCTTATGGCCAATTCGCCGTTGCGATAGCCGCGCGCGGATTGCTTGATCCCGGCCGCCGCCCCCGCCGGCACCCGCAGGTAGTCGGTGTCGAGGTCGCGGGGGGCAATGGCCGGCTCCAGCGACTCCTCCACGCGTTCCAGCTTCCAGCCCAGGCCGGCCGCGATCATGTGCGCCGACTCCAGCAGGCCGACGTGGCGGACCGTTCCCTCAGTGAGGGCCCGGCGGAACTGACTGAGGTTCAGCCCCGCCCCCACCTTGCGCTGCAGGGGCAGACGGCGGGTTCCCGCGTCCACCACCCGCGTGACCGAGATCCGGTTCACGCGCGCGCAGGGTGCGGTGAGCATGAGAGCGAGGGCGTCCATGGAATAGCCGGGGTTCACGCCCGTGCCCAGCACCGACACTTTCTTCTTCCGGGCCAGGCGGTCCAGCTCGCGGAAAGAAGATTGGTGGGCGGGGGTGGGGAAGGCTAGCTCCTCGCAGGTGGTCACCACGTGCAGGCCGCGCTTCACGAGGGCCGCCACCTGCGGCTTCACGTCGCGCAGGGAGGAGGAGGTGCAGAGCACGGCCACGTCGCCCCGGACCCGACGCAGGAATCGCGCGGGATCGCCCTCGACCTTGATGCGCAGCCGACGGGGAAGCCCGAGCACCACCCCCAGATCCTTGCCCGCGTGCGCGGGGGACACGTCGGCCGCGGCCACGAGCTTGAGGCCCTCGGTCTCCAGGATCAGCCGGGCCACGCCCTGGCCGATGGATCCCAGCCCGCTCTGGACGACCCTCAGGACAGGAGGCATGAGCCTCGGTGTCCTGTCCGTCTTCCCTGTGCCCTCAGCGCTCCACCTCGAGGGTGTGCACTTCTTCCTCGGCCTCCGCCGCCATGATCACGGTCGAATGCACGGGAAGGAGGGTCGTGTAGCTTTTCCCCGAAGCCTCCAGCAGGACCTCGTAGAAGCCGTCGGGGGTCACCCGCACCAGCCGGCCCTTGGCGACCTTGGCTCCCAGCGTGTTGGCCAGGATCTCGCTGTAGATCCGGACCGCGGCTTCCGGCTCGATCATGGCTAAAGCTCCTTCAGGCTCTTGCGGACGATCTCGAGGGCGGTGTCCGCCTCCGCCCGGCTCAAGTTCAAGGGAGGGCGGAAGCGGATGGAGCGCACGCCGCAGGCTAAGAGCAACAGGCGGTTGTGGAGGATCGCCCGCCGGGCCTTGTTCCTGAGTTCCGGGGTGGGCAGGTCGAAGGCGATCATGAGGCCGAGGCCGCGCGCGTTGGACATGACCCCGCCCAGCTCCTCCTGCAGGCGGACCAGGCCCCGGAGGAGGTGATCGCCCACCACCCGGGCGTTCTCCACCAAATGGTCCTCTTCGATGACCTCCAGGTAGCGACCGAAGCGAATCATGTCCGTGAGGTTTCCGCCCCAGGTGGAGTTGATGCGGGAGGGGACCCGGAACACGTTCTGGGGCTCCTCGTCGACCCGCGGTCCGACCAGGCAGCCGCAGACCTGCGTCTTCTTTCCGAAGCAGAGGGCGTCCGGCTGGAGGCCGTAGTGCTCGTGGGCCCACAGGCGGCCCGTGATCCCGATCCCGGTCTGAACTTCGTCCACGATGAAGAAGACCTCGTGCTGCCGCGCCTTGGCCTCCAGAGCCTGCAGGAACTGGGGCCGGAAATGGTGGTCGCCGCCCTCGGCCTGGATGGGCTCGATGATGATGGCCGCGATGTCGTCGGGGTGGGCGGTGAATGCGGCCTCGATTTCATCGAGGGCTCGCTGCTCGGCCGCGACCACATCCCGCTCCACCTCGGGGGTGACCGGGAAGCGCAGCTTCGGGTTCTCGATCCGCGGCCAGGGGAACTTCGGGAAGTAGTCCGTCTTAACGGGGTCGGTGTTGGTGAGGGAGAGGGTGTAGCCGGTGCGACCGTGAAAGGCCTCGCGGAAATGGATGACCTGGCTGCCCTTTTCCCCCTTGATCCCCTTGGCCTGGTTGCGGCGGACCTTCCAGTCGAAGGCGGTTTTGAGCGCGTTCTCCACCCCGAGGGCTCCCCCCTCGATGAAGAAGGCATACTTCATGTAAGGCGGCATGGCGTGGCGTCCGAAGGCGTCCACGAACTGGGCGTACTCCACGCTGTAGACGTCCGCCAAGGAGGGCTTCAGCTGGGCCACCCGGTGCAGGGTGCGCAGGAAATCCGGGTGCTTCATCTTGGGATGGTTGTAGCCGATCGGGTTCGAGCCGAAGAAGGTCATGAAGTCCAGCTGCTCGGTCCCGGTGCGGGCGTCGTAGACCCAGGAGCCGTGGCTTCGCTCGTGGTCGAACACAATGTCGAGGCCGTCGGCCAGGAGGTACCGGGACAGGGTCCGGTGAACCTCCGCGGGTGCGATGAGGGTGAGACTCGAGGTCGTCATGGCGTTCCGAGCTCCGTCTGAGGGATGGTCCAGGGTCGGGGAGAAGGGGGGAGGCACACGACCATTGCCCCTATGTCATCCCTCGATCGTATTGCGACAAGAGCTCTCTATTCAGCAAATTAGCCACGCTTGCCCATCGACGGCCCTCCCGCGGAAGGCGCTCGCGGCGGCACATGGTAACACATCGGAGTCGGCGTCCTCGACGCTCCCTGAACGCTTCCCGTCCGCCCGAGAAGTCGGCAACTGATCACCCCTCGACGTGCTCTTTAGTCCGCCCCCGGGGGCCCAGCCCGCGTCCTGCTGGCGAGTCGAGGGCGCCATCGCCCTCCGGTTCGAGGCTAGGTCCGACCGCCGGGGATAGCGTGACTGCGGTCACACTCTTGCCGCCGGACGTCGGGTCGGGGTCAGTTCTTCCGCTGCTTCGGCGTCGCCCGGGCGCGGTATAATCACACTCTCCGCATGACAGCGCCCATAGATCCCGCCTTTCTCAAGAAGTCCGATCTGTTCGAGAACCAGCCGGAGGAGATCCTGCGGGCTGTGTTGTCCCAGGGGCGAGTGGTGGAATTCGGCCCCGGAGAGGAGGTTTTCCGCCAAGGCGACGAAGGAGACTGCCTCTTCATCGTCAAGACGGGAGTGCTCGAGATCTTGGCCACTCCCGCCGACGGCGCGGAGCCGTTGCCGGTGGCCTACCTGGGCACAGGGGAGGTGCTGGGGGAGCTGGCTCTCCTCACGGGGTCGCCGCGCACCGCGACCGCCCGGTCGCCGGAGCACGCCGAGCTGTTCACGCTCGAAAAGCCCGTGTTCCTGGATCTCATGGAGACATTGCCGGCCTTCTCCCGCAATCTGTGCCTGGTGCTGGCCAAGCGGCTGGAGGCCACGACCCTGAAGGTGCCCAACGCCTCCGGAAAGCAGCTCCAGGGCACCCTGAAGTTCTTCGACCTGGCCACCGTCATCCAGACCCTCATCGGTTCGCACCAGACCGGCAACCTGGTGGTGACCCAGGAGGCGGGCAAGCACAAGATCGCCGAGCTCTTCTTCTTCAAGGGGAACATCGCCCGGGCCAAGTTCAAGCACTTGACCGGCGACGACGCGGTCTTCCAGCTCTTTCAGAGCGCCTTCGAAGGGGAGTTCTCGTTCAGCGGACGCACCGTGAACGAGGAGGAGGTCCAGACCGACATCACCCTCCCCGCCATCTCGCTCCTCATGGAGTCCGTCCGCCTCCAGGACGAGCTGCCCCTGCTCAAGGAGCGCCTCCCCGACCCCGAGAGGGTGTACCGCCAGAAGGCGGTTCAGCTGCAGTGGGAGGAGCCGGATACGGTGGAGCTCGCGGCCACGGTCTGGGCGCGTCTGAAGAAGGGAGCCTCGGTCGCGGACCTGCAGCGCGACATCCCGCGGTCCTCGTACTTTATCTACCGGACGGTCAGCACCCTGCTCGACGGCGGCCAGATCGAGTAGTCAGAGCCGGCTCGTCTCCCGGATCTGCTGCCGCAGGCGCTGGCTCTCCTCGTCCGCCGCTTCGATCTCCGCGGAGAGGCGGGTGATCTGCTGGCGCTTGGCCAGGAAGAAGTAGTTGATCGCCTCCAGAATGACTCCGCTCACGATGGCGATGGCGATGGCCTTGGCCAGCAGCGACCCGCTCCAGGGCTGCTCGTTGCGCGCGACCTGCCAGAGAGCGTAGACCACACCCACCCCGAAGCCGTTGACGCCGACGCCGAAGCTCCCGCGGGCCACGCGGAGGTCGGCTTCCAGCCGGTCCACCATCTGCTCGTTGGCGCGCAGGGCGTCGTGCAGGGGCGTGACATCCGCCAGGACCAGCCGCACGACATCGCCCCGGCTGACCTTGTGCTGGGTGCCGCAGCCCCCGCACTTGATGTGATCGCCGTGGGCGTAGCTGGCGGGGACGAGCACGTCCGAGCGGCAATGAACGCATCGGGCCTTCGGTACGTCGCTTCCCATCGCTATCTCCCGCCCCCTGGGGGGCGCTGCGATCCGAGGCCGCCAGTGGAGAGCGTAACAGAAGCGCCCCCGCCCACTCAAGGCTTAGCCCCCTCGAGCCCCCCGCTTCCCCCATTCGGGGCCCAGGGGTCGGAGCCGGCGGTGTCGCTCCTCGGCGGGGCTGATGTCTTACCCTCGTGGGCGGCACCCCGTTCCGGGGCGAGTCGCGGTGCTATGGTAGTAGCCCGGGGCGCGGAGCCGGGTCCCGTCTCCTTCGGCCGCCTCGGCTCGGGAGCCACCCGGCCCCGGGGGGTCGCGTCAAGTCATGCGGCCCTGAACGCGGGCAAGCACCATGCACGTCCTGGGCATCGACGCGGGCGGAACCAAGACCGTCGGCTACCTGGCCGGCGAGGACGGCACCGTCCTCGCCGAAGCGCGCGGGGCCGGGGCCAACCTCCAGGTGGCGGGGGAGAAGGGGGCGGAGACGGTGCTCCGGGCGGTCATGGAGCAGGCCCTGAGGGGCGCGGTCCCACCCGACGCCATCTGCCTGGGCATGGCGGGTGCGGACCGGGAGACCGACAGTCGGGTGGTGCGCGGGATCCTCCGCCGCATCGGGGGCAACGCCCGCACGCTCCTGGTGAACGACGCCTTGCTCGCCCTGGTGGCGGGCGTCGAGGATGGGCCCGGCATCGTCATCATCTGCGGCACGGGATCCATCGCCTACGGTCGCAGCGCGCGGGGGGTGGCGGCCCGTTCCGGGGGGTGGGGTCACCTCCTGGGCGACGAGGGGAGCGGCTATTGGATCGGGCTCCGGGCCCTGCGGGCGGTGGCGCGGGCAGCCGATGGCCGGGGTCCGGCTACGAGGCTGACCGCGCGGCTGCAGGCGCACTTCGGGGTCCAGAAGCCCTCCGACCTCATCCCCGCGGTCTACGAACGCAAGCGGACCCTCCCCGCGGTGGCGGCCCTCTCCGTCCACGTGGAGGCGGAGCGCGCCGCGGGCGACGCGGTCGCGGCCGCGATCCTGGAGGAGGCGGTCGACGAGCTCGTGGCCGCCGCTTCGTCCGTGACCGCCCGGCTCGGCATGCAGGAAGAGTCGTTCGCGTTCATCCTGGCCGGCGGCGTGTTCGCGGGCGTGCCTTGGCTCGGGGATCAGCTGAGCCGGCGCCTGCCAAAGGTCGCCCGACGCTCCACCGTGAGCCGCCTTCCGGTGGAACCGGCCCTAGGGGCGGTGCGTCTCGCCCTGGCCGAGGCGCGGGGGGGCGCCAAAGTGCCGCCCTACCTGGAGTAGGACCGCACCTTCTTCTCGAGGCGGACGACCGCGCCGCCCTGCCTCGGGAAGGAGAACGAGACCCGGTCCGTGAAGCGGCGCATGTAGAAGATGCCCCGCCCGCAGCCCTTGACCACGTTCTCCGGGGCCCGGGGGTCGGGAAGGCGAGAGGGGTCGAAGCCGGGGCCACGGTCGCGCACCGTCATCACCAGCACCCCTCTCCGGGCGAGGCGGAGGGCGACCCAGGCGGCGCCCCGGCCGTGGTGCAGGGCGTTGACGATGGCCTCGCGGAGGGCCACACCGAGGAAATGCGCGCCGTCGGGGTCGAGCCCTCCGAAACGGGCCAGACGAACGGCGAGCGCCTCGATGCGGTCCAGGGTGGACTCGCAGTGGGGTCCGTCGTTGATCTCGAGCTGCCCAGGGTCCTCCCGGCTGATCGGGCCCACCCCTGCGTTTCCTGGCTCTGGACGATACCCCATCCCGAAGGGAGTGACGGCCGCCACGGGCCCGGTGTTCCCCGAAACCTGGGCCTGCGTGTCCGGGATCACCGGCCCCGGAGGAGGTCCTCGAAGGTCGCGGCGGGCAGCGCGTCCAGCGTCGGCGCTACCACGTCCGCGACCAGGGCCGAGAAATGGGGGGATAGCACCCCCACCGACCTCATTCCCGCCCGCCGCGCGGCCTCGAGGCCGGCCGGGGCATCCTCGACCACCACGCACCGGCGGGGCGGGACGTCGACCCGCGCGGCCGCGGTCAGGAAGATCGAGGGGTCCGGTTTACCCCGCTCTATGTCCCCCGCCGTCACCACCGCGTCGAGGAAGCGGCCGATGTCGACCGCGCGCAGGACCGCCTCGACGTTTTTGGGCGGGGAGGAGGTGGCCAGGGCCTGCCGCCAGCCCTCCTTCTGGAGCCGGGCCAGCCAATCCCCCGCTCCCGGCCGCAGCTTGAGGCCGTCCTGGAGGAGCCGCGCTCGGTAGCGCTGCTCCTTCTCCTCGCCGATGCGCTGGATCTCGCTTGGGGGGAGATCGGGCCCGAACCAGCGGCGGAGGATCGTGTCGTTCAACTGGCCGAACGAGGCGGCAAAGGCCTCTGGGGTCAGGTCCCGGCCCTCGGCCGCCATCGTGTCCTGCCAGGCTTGCCAATGGTGGTCCCCGGAGTCGATGAGCGTTCCGTCCAGGTCCCACAAAACGGCGGAGAGGTCGCCCCGAGGTGACTGCATCCCTTCATTATCTGGGAGCTCTGGCTTTGGCCCTAAGCGGGGGGCTGGGTCCCACAAAACTTGATCTTTTAGTAAAGATTAACTATCCTTTGGGTGTAGGCAGGCGGAAACATGAGCACAGAAGCCAAGACCGTCGAGGAGATCACCGGCGGGGAGTACCGAGCGGGGTTCATCACCGATATCGAGTCGGAATCCGCCCCCCCCGGCCTCAACGAGGACATCATCCGGCTGATCTCCGCCAAGAAGAATGAGCCGCCGTTCCTGCTCGAATCTCGGCTGAAGGCGTACCGGCACTGGCTGACCATGACCGAGCCGACCTGGGCCCACGTGCGGTACGCCCCCATCGACTACCAGAGCATCGTCTACTACTCCGCCCCCAAGCAAAAGAAGAGCGGGCCCCGAAGCCTGGAGGAAGTGGACCCCAAGCTGCTCGAGACCTACGAGAAGCTGGGCATCCCCCTCCGCGAGCGCGAGAAGCTGGCGGGGGTGGCGGTGGACGCGGTCTTCGACAGCGTTTCCGTGGCCACCACCTTCCGCGAGAAGCTGGCCGCGGTGGGCGTGATCTTCTGTTCGTTCTCGGAGGCGGTCCAGAACCACCCCGACCTGGTCGAGAAATATCTGGGCTCGGTGGTTCCCTACACCGACAACTTCTTCGCCACCCTGAACTCGGCCGTCTTCTCCGATGGCTCATTCTGTTACATCCCCAAGGGCGTTCGTTGTCCCATGGAGCTCTCCACCTACTTCCGCATTAACGCCGCCAACACCGGCCAGTTCGAGCGCACGCTGATCGTGGCCGAGGAGGGCTCCTACGTCAGTTACCTGGAGGGCTGCACGGCGCCCATCCGGGACGAGAACCAGCTCCACGCGGCGGTGGTCGAGCTCGTGGCCCACGACAACGCCCAGATCAAGTACTCCACCGTCCAGAACTGGTACCCGGGGGACAAGGACGGCAAGGGCGGGATCTACAACTTCGTGACCAAGCGGGGCAAGTGTCTGGGGGTCAATTCGAAGATCTCTTGGACCCAGGTGGAGACCGGCTCCGCCATCACCTGGAAGTACCCCAGCTGCATCCTGCAGGGCGACAACTCGGTGGGGGAGTTCTACTCCGTGGCCGTGACCAACAACCACCAGCAGGCCGACACCGGCACCAAGATGATCCACATCGGGAAGAACACGCGGAGCACGATCGTCTCCAAGGGCATCTCCGCCGGCTATGGCCAGAACAGCTACCGCGGGCTGGTCAAGATCGGCAAGGGGGCGGACCACGCCCGCAACTATTCGCAGTGCGACTCCCTCCTCCTCGGGAGCCGGTGCGGGGCCCACACCTTCCCCTATATCGAGGTCCTGAACTCCACCGCCCAGATGGAGCACGAGGCCTCGACCTCCAAGATCGGCGAGGACCAGCTCTTCTACTTCCAGCAGCGGGGCATCTCCGCCGAGGATGCGGTCAGCATGATCGTGAACGGCTTCTGCAAGGAGGTCTTCAAGGAGCTCCCCATGGAGTTCGCGGTGGAGGCCCAGAAGCTGCTCGGGGTCAGCCTGGAGGGCAGCGTCGGCTGAGCTCGGGCCTCCGCTTGGGCCGTCCCTCGGCAACCGGGAGTGGCCCTGCCCCCCTCGGGAAAACCCTCACCCGCCCCCGGAGAGATCCGAAAAGCCTCGCCCAAACGCCGGCCGTTCACAAGACGGCTACCCCGGCGTATACTCAACCCGCTGAATCCGTTCCAGGGTGGCGGCGGGCAAGGCGCGGCCGGTGTGGCGTCCCGGCCGAGTGGCTGAGGCGGCTTGC
The DNA here is from genome assembly GCA_035570235.1 of Vicinamibacteria bacterium. NCBI lineage: Bacteria > Pseudomonadati > Acidobacteriota > Vicinamibacteria > Vicinamibacteria bacterium. The sequence continues at coordinate 34,630 of DATMML010000055.1, forward strand.
GAGGCGAGGGCGTTCCCCATGGCCCGTGGCTACAAGGTGCGACTCGGCGACGGCAGCGAGATCGGGCCCCTGGACCTGTCCGCGGTCCGGGAGTGGTACCAGAAGGGGTTAATCAACCGGAAGAGCGCGGTCCTCACTCCGGGGTCCAAGCGCTGGACCACCCTGGCCGAGGTCGCGGAGCTCAAGGACCTGGGCGGGGCAGCCAAGAGCCAGAGCTCTGCCGCGCTCCGCGCGGCCGTGGAGGAGGCCACCCAGTCGTCGAGCCCGACCTCCGGGCGTGCGCGGCCCCGCGACGAGGAATGGAGCGGCGCCTCGGGTTTGGCCGGGCTCGGGGACCGTTGGCGAACGCTGGTAGCGGCCCTCTTGCTCTTCGCGGCCGCGGCCGGGGTCGGCCTCGTCGCCTGGAGGCCCCAGAGTGTTCTCCCTGAGTTCGAGGGGCTTCCCTGGACGGAGTCGGCCCTGGTGCTCCTCGTCTTTGGGCTCTGTCTGGTCAAGGGCTGGGAGTGGGGCCGCAAGCTCGTCCGCTTCGCGGTCCTCCTCATTGCCGTGGGCATGTTCCCCCTCATGGGCATCCTCGTCGCCCAGGGAGTGAGGGGCCCCGCGCTCCTGGCTGCCGTCTCGGCCTGGGTCGTCTTCTCCGGCCTGTTCGCCCTCCTCACGGGAGCCGACGTGGCCTGGCCCAAGGCGGTCCTGGCCATCCTGGTGGTGCTCGCGGGCGGAACCGGTCTTGTCTATTTCGGCTATGCCCCGGAGACGGAGGAGCGCCGCCAGGTGCGCGAGTGGGTAGCGCCCGACCGGGCGTTCACGGACGACGGACTCGGCGTCTCCTTCCAAGTGCCGCCCGGCTGGCGCATGCTGAAGAAGGACAACCCGCTCGTGGCCGCCCCCCCCGAGGCGAAGCTGACCCTGGCCCAGCCCCGGCTGGGCGGTTTCGGATTCTTCCTCGCCGAGTCCTCCCCGAGCGGCGTCGCCTCCCTCGACCAGTACCTGAATCGCGTCTTGGCCGCCCACCGCCGGACCGTGCCCTCGCTTCGCGAGGCCAGCCGCTCCGACGTGGCGGTGGGCCGGCTGAGTGGGCGCAAGGCGGTGGAAACCTGGGACAAGGAGGGCACGCGTTACGCGGAGGAGGCCGCGGTCTGGAAGGACGGCTGGGTTTACTTCGCGCTCGTGGAATGGCTTCCGGAGGGCGCCTCGTCCCCGGATCACGAGCTGGACGTCCTGCTCGCGGCCTTCCAGACCAACGGCGTGCTCGCGGAGAAGCTGAAACAGGCCGTCCAGAACGTGATCCTGGCCGTGCCCCACCTCTCTCCGACCGCGGCCGAGATGCTCATGGGCCAGAGCCAAGCCCGGGTGCTGGAGCCGGACCAGGCTTTCCGCCGAGCCCTGGATGCCGCGGCGCGCGCCCTGCCCACCTGGAGCAAGGACGACACCCAGGACTTCGCCCAGATCACGGCCGCCACCTACGCCGCCCTCTCACCCCAGGAACGCAACCGGCTGGCCGCCTATGTGGAGCGCGTCCGCGGCCGCCAGCTCACGAGCTCCGAGGACGACCGCGAGATGAGTCGGCTCATGAAGGCGGCGGTGCTGCGTCTCTCCCCCGCCAAGCGCGAGCGGTTGCAGGCTCTCTACGAGCAGGCCATTCGCTCCGCCCCGGGCGGGTAAAGGGGAAGCAGCACCTTCGCTGGCTCTCGTTCCCCTAGCCTCTACGTCCCTGAAGGCCGTCCGCTTCACCCTGGGACCAGTAGATCCAAACTCTGGGCTAAGTCGAACTGTAGCCGCATCTTCCTAACATTGACTTTTTGGTATGGATTGACTATTATGACGCCATCATGCTTGAGATCAAGGACCTACATGCAAGTGTGGGGGACCGCGAGATCCTCCGCGGTCTGGACCTGTCCGTCAAGGCGGGAGAGGTCCACGCCATCATGGGCCCGAACGGCTCCGGCAAGAGCACGCTCGCCTACGTCCTGGCCGGCCGGCCGGGCTACACCGTCACCTCCGGGAGCGTCCTCTACCGAGGGCGCGACCTGCTCGCGCTCACCCCCGAGGAGCGGGCCCGGGAGGGCGTGTTCCTCGCCTTCCAGTATCCGGTCGAGATACCAGGCGTCAGCAATGTCTACTTCCTGAAGGCGGCCGTGAACGCGGTCCGCAAGCACCGCGGCTTGCCGGAGCTGGACGCCATGGATTTCCTCAACATGGTCAAGGAGAGGTCCAAGATCGTGGAGATCGACGAGGCGCTCGTGAAGCGGCCCGTCAACGAGGGCTTCTCCGGGGGCGAGAAGAAGCGGAACGAGATCTTCCAGATGGCGATCCTGGACCCCGTCCTCGCCGTCCTCGACGAGACCGATTCCGGGCTCGACATCGACGCCCTCCGGATCGTGGCCAGCGGCGTCAACCGCCTCCGCAACCCGGAGCGGGCCATGATCGTGGTCACCCACTACCAGCGCCTGCTCGAGTACGTGGTCCCAGACTTCGTCCACGTCCTCGTAGACGGGCGCATTGCGAAGTCGGGAGGCAAGGAGATGGCCCTGGAGCTCGAGGAAAGGGGCTACGCCTGGCTCGAGAAGGAGCCCCCGCCCAGCGGAGCGGCTCTTAGCTCCCCCGCGGTGGCGGGGCCAGGACGCTCGGTGTGAAGCCGATGCCGGTGGCCGAGGAAAAGGACGTCTACGCAACGAGCTTCGAGCGGTTCGCGGAGGGCGCGGCCGCTTCCGACGCTCCCTTCCTGCGTTCCCTCCGCCGGGCCGCCATGGCCCGCTTCGCAAAGACGGGCTTTCCCACCACCCGCGACGAGCAGTGGAAGTACACGAACGTGGCCCCCATCACCCGGACCGCGTTCGCCCACGCGCGGGGGTCCGACGGGCTCGCCGTCCCGGAGGGCACCCTGGCCGCTCTCCGGCCGAGCGGCCCCGGCCGGGAGGCCGTGTTCGTGAACGGCCGGTACGCGGCGTCGCTCTCCCGCCCCGGACGTCCCACCCCCGGGGTCGAAGTCCTGAGCCTGGGCGAGGTCCTCCGCTCTCAGCCCGAGCGCGTGGAGCCGTACCTGGCCCGGCTCACGGAGGAGGGGGCGAACGCCTTCGCCGCCCTCAACACCGCTTTTCTGGAGGATGGGGCGGCGGTCTTCCTGTCCCCGGGGGCGGTGGCGGCGGAGCCGATCCACCTCATCTTTCTGTCCACGAGCCCCGGCGTCGCCCGGGTGTCGTATCCCCGCACGCTGATCGTGGCGGGGCCGGGCAGCCGGGCCCGGATCGTGGAGAGCTACGGGGGGCCGGCGGGCGAGGTGTACTTCACGAACGCGGTGACCGAGATCGTGGCCGGGGAGAACGCGGGCATCGACCACTACAAGCTGCAGGAGGAGAGCGAGGGCGCTTTCCACGTGTCGACCCTGGCCGTGCGCCAGGAGCGGGCGAGCCGCTTCTCCAACACCCAGATCGGCCTGGGGGCCGCCCTCTTCCGACAGGACATCGGCACCGTCTTCGGGGGGGAGGGGGGCGAGTGCGTGCTGAACGGCCTCTTCGTGGCCGACCGCGCGCAGCACACCGACACCCACACCCGCATCGACCATGCGGCGCCCCACTGCCTGAGCCGGGAGCTGTACCGGGGCATCCTGGACGGCCGGTCCCGGGGGGTCTTCCACGGCCTCATCTTGGTCCGCAGGGGCGCCCAGAAGACGGACGCCTACCAGACCAACCGGAACCTGCTCCTGTCGCGCGAGGCCTTGGTCAACAGCACCCCCCAGCTCGAGATCCTGGCCGACGACGTGAAGTGCAAGCACGGGTCCACGACGGGCCAGCTCGACCCGGGAGCGCTCTTCTACTTGCGGTCGCGGGGGATCGGGGAGGCCGCGGCCCGCAGCCTCCTGACCTACGCCTTTGCCAGCGAGGTCTTGCAGGGGATCCCGATCGAGAGCCTGCGCGCGGCCGTGGGCCGGCATCTTCCCTCGCCCGGCGAGCTCGAGATCAAGGAGGCAGTGGTATGAGCGCGGCCACTCCGGCCCGGACCAGGCTCTATGACGTCAAGGCCGTGCGCGAGGCCTTCCCCATCCTCCGCACCACCGTTCACGGCAAACCCCTCGTCTACCTCGACAATGCGGCCAGCGCCCAGAAGCCGCGGTCGGTCATCGAGGCGGAGAAGGCTGTCTACGAGAGCTATTACTCGAACGTCCATCGGGGGGTGCACCAGCTCTCCGTGCTGTCCACCGAGGCCTACGAGGCCGCGAGGACCAAGGTCCGCGACTTCCTCCACGCCCGCGAGAGCCGGGAGATCATCTTCCTGCGGGGGACCACGGAAGCGGTGAACCTCGTGGCCCAGACCTACGGGCGAAGCAAGGTGGGGGCGGGGGACGAGGTTCTGATCACCACCCTCGAGCACCACTCCAACATCGTCCCCTGGCAGCTGCTGTGCGAGGAGAAGGGCGCGCGGCTCAGGGTGGCGCCGATCAACGACGCGGGGGAAGTCGATCTCGATGCTTTCGAGAGGCTCCTCTCCCCCCGGACCCGGATGGTGGCCGTGGCCCACGTCTCCAACGCTCTCGGCACCATCAACCCCGTGAAGCAGATGGTGGAGATGGCGCACCGCCGCGGGGCGCCGGTGCTCATCGACGGCGCCCAGGGGGTGCCCCACCTGCGGGTGGACGTGGCCGAGATGGGCTGCGACTTCTACGCCTTCTCCGGGCACAAGGTCTACGGCCCCTCCGGCGCGGGCGTGCTCTACGGGAGGGCCGAGCTCCTGGAGGCCATGCCGCCCTGGCAGGGGGGAGGGGAAATGATCGCCTCCGTCACCTTCGAGAAGACGACCTACAACGTCCTGCCCCACAAGTTCGAGGCGGGGACCCCCAACATCGCGGGGGTGATCGCCCTCGGGGCGGCCATCGACTACGTGACCGACCTGGGCCTGGAGGCCATCGCCGCCCACGAGCACGACCTGCTGGCCTACGGGACGCGCGCTCTCACCGCCATCCCCGGCCTCCGCCTGGTGGGCACGGCCCGGGAGAAGGCGGGCGTCCTCTCCTTCGTCCTGGACGGGATCCACCCCCATGACATCGGGACGGTGCTCGACTACGAGGGCATCGCGGTTCGCACCGGCCACCACTGCGCGCAGCCGGTGATGGAGCGCTTCGGCCTGCCCGCCACCACCCGGGCCTCCCTGGGCTGCTTCAACACGCGCGAGGAGATCGACGCCCTGGTCGGAGGGCTCCACAAGGTCCAGGAGGTCTTTGGCGGATGAACGAGCTCAGGGAGCTGTATCAGGAAGTGATCCTGGACCACAGCAAGCGGCCCCGGAACTTCCGCGAGATGGAGGGCGCGAGCGGAAAGGCGGAGGGCTTCAATCCCCTGTGCGGAGACCAGGCCACCGTCTACGTGCGCCTGGAAGGCGACGTGGTGAAGGACGTGAGCTTCAAGGGGGCGGGCTGCTCCATCTCCACCGCCTCCGCCTCCATGATGACGGAGGCCCTCAAGGGCAAGACCCGGGCCGAGGCGGAAGCTCTCTTCGAGCGCTTCCACGCTCTGATCACGCGCGGCCGGTCGGAGGGCGCCGCCCCTGACCTGGGCAAGCTGGCCGTGTTCTCCGGGGTCGGGGAGTTCCCGGTACGGGTGAAGTGCGCCTCCTTGCCCTGGCACACCGTGAAGGCCGCGCTGCGGGGCGAGGGGCAGGTCTCTACGGAGCAAACATGAAAGAAGCCAGGACGTTGTCGCGCGACATTCAAGTCGCGGCCATTCCCTACGGGGACAAGATTCCCCTCCCCGCGGGAAGCACCGTCTTCGTCACCCAGGCCCTGGGGGGGTCCTACACGGCCATGACCGACAACGGCTACATGGTTCGCATCGAGGGCCAAGACGCGGACGCCATCGGAGAGGCGGTGGTGGCCCCTTCCCCCGCCGCAGACGCGGCCGGGAAGCCGCTGGAGCAGATGGCGTGGGACCAGCTCAAGACCTGCTACGACCCCGAGATCCCCGTAAATATCGTGGACCTGGGGCTGGTCTACCAGTGCGAGGCCAGCACCCTTCCGGAGGGGGACAGCAAGGTGACGGTGCGGTTCACCCTCACCGCTCCCGGCTGCGGGATGGGGGACTACTTGAAGCAGGACGTGAAGGCCAAGCTCCTGGGGATCCCGGGGGTGAAGGAGGCCGACGTGGAGGTGGTGCTGGAGCCGGCCTGGGAGCAGAGCATGATGTCGGAGGCGGCCCGACTCCAACTCGGGCTGATGTGAGGCCGAGGCAGGAACCATGAAACTGAGCTCTCAAGAGGAATACGGACTGCGCTGCCTGTTGCAGCTCGGACGCGAGGGGGAGGGGCGGAGCTTGACCATCGCCGAGATGAGTCAGCGGGAGGGCATCTCTACCCCCAACGTGGCCAAGATCATGCGCATCCTCCGCCGGGGCGGGCTCGTCCTCAGCACGCGCGGAAAGTCGGGGGGCTACACCCTGGCCCGGCCTGCGGCCCAGATCCCGGTGAGCGAGGCCCTGGGGGCCTTGGGCGGGCGCCTCTTCGACTCGCAGTTCTGCGACCGCCACGCAGGGCTTGCCCTGCACTGCGCGAACCTCGGCGACTGCTCGATCCGTCCGGTGCTCCGCCATCTGCAGGAGGCGGTGGACCAGGTCCTGGGCCGGCTCAACCTAAAGAGCCTGCTCGTCACCGAGCAGGAAATGAGCGTCTCCATCGGCCCCCACGCGAAAGCGCTCCCCCTAGCCTCCCGACCTTCCTGATCCTGGAACCCCTGCGCTTTAACAGGTGAATCGTCCGGTCACGTTTTGACACGTGATCGGTCCGCTTTTGCCGTCCCTTCGTTCCGCCTGAAGACGAAGCCGCTCCGGATCTGTGGACCGAAGCCCTGGGAAGGGCGGGCGCATCCGCCTGAGCCGCAGGGTACGCGCTCAGAGGACGAGGGGAGCCCGGGGGGGTTGGGTGAAGTCGAAATCGAAGAGCAGGTCGCCGAGCTGGGGAATCGCCTCGCGGACCTGAGGCCGGGGGTCGGGCCGGCCGTTCGTCTTGGGGTCGATCCGCTGGCCGTTCAGGAACACGTCCTCGATCAGCTTGTTGTAGGCGTCAAACGACAGCGTCTGATGGTCGATGAACCCCTTCTTTGCGTAGGGCCCGATGACGATGCCCGGAACCCGCAGGCCATAGCCGTTCAAGTCCACGCTCGGCGGCACCACGTGGTCGTAGAAGCCTCCCCAGTCGTCCCAGCTCAGGAAGATGGCGGTCGACGACCAGCTCGGTCCCTGCATGATGGCGTTGACGAGGCGGGTAACGTAGGCCTGACCCGCGCTCACGAGGGCGGTCGGGTGCTCGCTGTGGACGCTGGCGGGCATGATCCAGGAGACGGCCGGCAGCGTTCCCTGCTCGGCGGCCGTGAAGAATTCCTCGAGCCGGCGGATGTTGCCGAGCTCGCCGTCCTGCTGGACGGTCGCGAAGCCGGGCAGGGGGTTCCAGATGGAGGGTACCCCGACCCGCAGGTTGACGCAGGTCGCGGGGTTGTCCTCGCAGTCGGGCTGGGCGCCGTCGTCGAGGTAATAGGCCCAGCTGACCCCCTTCTGGTGCAGCAGGTAGGTGATGTCGGTCCACGCGTAGGGAGCCTTGGAGCCGTTGGCGGGAGCGGTGACCGGGTTCTGAAGCTCGTTCCTGCAGCTCATAGGGTCCGCGCTCGCGCACCGGGCCGACCATTCCGAGACCAGGAAGAGGTGCATGGGCAGGCTCCAGGAGGCGTTGGCCTGGAACATGTGGTCCTGCAGGACGAAGTTCTGGGCGTAGGCCCAATAGTTGGGAATTTCGCGCTTGTCGTGGTACCCCATCACGTCGGGAAAGTCTGCGCCCCCTTCTTGGGAGCAGGCGGGGTCGTTGGGGTCGGCGCAATTCTTCCGTCCGCCCACGAATTGGCGGATGAAGCCATCCATCTTGCCCGCGTTCACATCGGCGGCGGCGTCCCGCTCCGCATGCGGCCCTCCGGCGTTCCGGTCATTCGGATCGTGAAAGGGCCTCACACACTGCCCGTTTCGGGGATCCGGCACACACACCGAGGGGACGCCGTCGCTCATGGGGATGCCCTCCGCCCCCGGGAAGGTCCCGAAATAGTGGTCGAACGATCGGTTCTCCTGCATGATGATCACGATGTGGGCGACCTTTTGGCGGGCGAGATCGAGCGGCGAGAGGCGCGGCGGGGTGCTCGATCCGCCGCCGCAGGCGGCGAGAAGCGGAAGCAGGGCGAGGGCGAGCGCCTTTCCGACCGCGGATCGGGCAGTCATGAACCCATTTTACCTCACGGCCCGGTCCCGCCCGCCTTGGGGTCGCGGGGCCGGCGCGGGAGCTTCTGCGGGAGCTGGGCCACCCGGTAGGCGGTGAGGGCCAGCACAACCGCCGCCTGCTCCAGCTCCTCCGGCCTCACCTTGTCGAGGGTGTCGGCCTGGGAGTGGTGGTTCCGGCTGTACTCGTGCTGGACCTGCTCCACGCAAAAGGCCGGGATCCCGGCCGCGTCGAAGGGGATGTGGTCAGTATCGTCCTCCAGGCGCAGGTCCGTGTCCACGACCCCCAGCTCTCGCAAAGGGGACAGGACCTGCCCCATGATCGGCTCCACCTCCCGCCGGCCCTGAAGGGCCACGGCGTCGATGCGCCCGGCGCCGGTGTCCATGACGAAGACGGCGGAATGGTGTTCGAGCTCCCCGCGGTGGGCCTCCAGATAGGCCTTGGACCCGAGCAGGCCCTGCTCCTCCCCCGAGAAGAGCACGAAGCGGATGGTGCGTCGGGGCCGCGCCCGGCTCCGGGCCAGGAGACGGGCGGCCTCGATCACCGCCCCCGCCCCCGCGCCGTTGTCGGTGGCCCCGGTGCCTAGGTCCCAGCTGTCGAGGTGCGCGCCCAGCACCACAAGCTCGTCGGGCTCCTCCCGGCCGACGAGGTCGGCCACGGTGTTGACGCAGGTAGCGGGCGGGCCGAGCCCGCCCTCGAGGCGCAGGCGGACGACCGGACGCTCGGGCGCGAGATGCCGGAGGAGTAGGAACTGTTCGTGGATCAGATACGCTCCGGGCAGGCCGTCCGCTTCGAGGGCTCCGGGCTGCATGTCCATGTTGAAGAGGCCGCCCGGCTTGCCGGAGTCGAGGAGGTAGGCGGCCGCCCCTTCCTCCTTGAGGAACGCAATCTGCTCCCGGAGCCAGGGCTCGCGCGGTTTCTCCGGGGGGTTCGGCTTTCCTTGTATGCGCAGGGGCAGAGCCATCATCAAGGGCTCCAGGTTGGAGACCGGTTCGCCCCAGAGCACGATCGCGTCCTTGAGTTGGCCTCGCATCGCCTCCATCTCCTCCCGGGCGCGGGGGGCAAAGATGCGCACGGGCCCCTCCACCGTGCCCGGGGTGGGCGGCGTCCAACCCACCTGGGCCACCTGGAGGAAGTGCTCCCCGGGGCTCCGCACTTCCGCCCAGGCCGGCCCGCGCCTCCAGGTCTTGGCCAGGGGAAAAGGCTCGGGGCGGACGCTGAGGCCCATATCCCGGAAGCGCCCCTCGGCAAAGCGGTGGGCCCGCAGGAGGGCCTCCGACCCCGTCAGCCGTGGCCCGGTGCGGTCCGCAATCTCCGCGAGCACGGCCATGAGCGGCTCGGTTTCTCCGATGCCGGCCCGAACGGCTCTCTCCACGGCGTCGGCGTGCACGGCGGTGGGAAGCAGCAGGACGGCCACGGCGGCAAGCGCTCGCATTTGGGCTCCTCGGTAGTGGAGTCTATCTAAATGGGGAAGCGTGGGGCTAGAATTCCAGGCCAATGCTCCGAGAGCTGCGCATTGCCCTCCTCGGCTTCGGCAACGTGGGACGGCGCTTCGCGGAGCTGCTCCTCGGGCCCTACGGTCGCGCCCTGCGGAAGCGGGGGGTGCGGGCCCGGGTGACGGGGATCGCGACCCGTCGCCACGGCGTCGTGATCGACCCCAAGGGACTCGCCCTCAAGACGTGCCTCAAGCGGGTCCGGGCCGGCCTTCCCCTAGATGGGCTTGGGAGCGGGCTCGTGACCACCGGGGCCGAGTTCGTGCGGCGGGTTCCTGCGGATGTGCTCGTGGAGGTGACGACGCTCGACCCGCGCCGTGGGCAGCCGGCCATTTCCCACGTGCGGGCCGCGCTCCGCCGCGGCCTTCACGTCGTGACCGCCAACAAGGGACCGGTCGCCTTCGCGTACGCGAGCCTAAAGGCCCAGGCCCGTCGCCGCCGCCGCCTCTTCCTCCACGAGGGCGCGGTGATGGACGGCACCCCCGTCTTCAACCTCGTGGATCGATGCCTGGTGGGCACGCGCATCCTCGGCTTCCGGGGAACCCTCAACAGCACCAGCAACCACGTCCTTTCGCGGCTGGAAGAGGGGGCGACCCGGGAGACGGCCCTCCGCGAAGCGCAGGCCCTCGGCATCGCGGAGGCCGATCCCCGGAACGACCTCGATGGCTGGGACGCGGCCGTCAAGGGATGCGCCCTCGCCAACGCGCTCATGGGCGGGTCCGTCCGCCCCTCCGGAGTCCGCCGCCGCGGGATTCTAGGGCTGGGGGCAGCCGAAGCGAGGCGAGCCCTCCGCGCGGGGAGGCGGCTGCGGCTTGTGGTGCGGGGGACGCGCGAGGGGCGGAGGGTGCGGGTCTCCGTGGGACCGGAACGCATCCCCCTTGGGGACCCGCTCTCCCTGCCGGGCTCGGACGCCGCTCTCGTCCTCACCACCGACCTCATGGGCGAGATCGGAGTCTTCGAGCGGGGGGCCTTCTTGGACCAGACGGCCTACGCCCTGCTCTCCGACCTGATGACGGTGGCGGCGTCCCTATGATGAGGGGCGGGAGAGGCCAGCCGGCGCAGGCAGTGGTCCTCGTCGCTCTGCTCTTGGCCTTCGCCTCCCCCCTGCGGGCAGAAGAGGTCGTGGTCTTCGCGGCGGCCAGCCTCACCGACGTCTTGGAGGAGATCGGCCACGATTTTGAAGGCGCATCCTCTCACCATGTCGTCTTCGCCTTTGGGTCCTCCGGCGACCTCGCCCGCCAAATCTGGATGGGGGCCCGCGCCGACGTCTTCTTCTCCGCCGACCTCAAGCGGATGGACGAGTTGGAGAGGGCCGGGCTCGTGCGCGCCGGCGACCGCGTGAACGTCCTCTCGAACGTCCTCGTGGTCGTGGTCCCGGCCTCCTCCACGAGCTCCCTCCGCACTCCCAAAGACCTCCTTCGCCTTCCGCGGATGGCGGTCGCCGATCCCGAGGTGGTGCCCGCGGGCTTCTACGCCCGGAGTTACTTCGAAAAGATCGGTCTTTGGGCGGCCCTCCGGCCCAAAGTGGTGCCCAGCCTCGACGTGCGTGCGGCGTTGGCCGCGGTCGCTTCCGGGAGCATTCCTGCCGGGGTGGTGTACCGGACCGACGCCCGCGGGGTGAATGCCGTCCGCGTGGCCTTCGAGGTGCCGCCGGAGGAGGGTCCGGCCATCGTCTATCCGCTCGCACCCCTGGCCGCCTCGGCCAAACTCGCCACCCGCGAGTTCGTCCGCTTTCTCCTGCTTCCGAGCACCCGGGCCATATACGAGAAGCACGGCTTTCTGGTCCTGGCCAGGAAGTGAGGTGCTGACCGCGGATGAGCTCGGGGTCGTGCTCTTCACCGTCAAGGTGGCGGCGTTGGGGACGACGCTCATCCTTCCTTTGGGGGTGGCCGTGGCCCTGGGCCTGGCCCGCTACCAGGGAGCGGGCAAGAGCGCGCTCGAGACCGTCCTCTCCTTGCCTCTGGTGCTCCCTCCCACCGCGGTCGGGCTCTTCCTCCTCCAGACCCTGGGCCGCCGCTCGCCCCTCGGTTCCTTCCTCGCCGCCCACGGAATCGAGGTGCTCTTCACCGGGAAGGCGGTGATCCTGGCCACGACCGTCATGTCCTTCCCGCTCCTAGTGCGCTCGGCCCGCACCGGTTTCGAGGAAGTGGACCCCCGCCTCGTCGGTCTCGCGCGCACGCTGGGCTGCGGTCCTGTCGCCGCCTTCTTCCGGGTCACCCTCCCCCTCGCCTGGCGGGGGGTCTTGACGGGGACGGTGCTCGCCTTCTCCCGGGCCCTGGGCGAGTTCGGGGCAACCATTATGATCGCGGGCAATATACCCGGCCGCACCCAGACCCTCGCCCTCGCGATCTTTCAGTACAACCAAACCGGACGCGACGAGCGGGCGCTTATCCTGGCGGGGGCCACGGTGGCCCTGGCCTTCGCCGCCCTTTGGACCACGGAATGGGTCACGCGCCGGCGCGCGCGTCGAGGCCAGGCGTGATCGACCTCGCGCTCGAGCTCCCGCTCTCTCGCTTCACGCTCCGGGTAGAGACGCGGCTCGGGGAGGGAGCGACGGTCGTGATGGGGCCGTCGGGGTCGGGCAAGACCTCGCTGCTCGAGGCCCTGGCCGGGCTGCGCCGGAAGGCTCGGGGGCGGATCCTGGCCGATGGCCAGGTCTTGCTGGACACCGAAAACGGCACCTGCCGCCCGCCCGAGGCGCGGCGAATCGGCTACGTGCCCCAGGACGCGGGTCTCTTCCCCCACCTCACCGCCCTCGGCAACGTGCGCTTCGGCGCCCGCGGCGACCCCAGCTTGGTGGAGGGCGCGGTGGACACCCTCGAGATTGGAGGCCTGAAGGACCGCTACCCGGTCTCCCTCTCCGGGGGGGAGAAGCAGCGCGTGGCCCTGGCCCGCGCCCTCGCCACCAGGCCGCGGCTCCTCCTCCTCGACGAGCCCCTGGCCGCGCTCGACGTGGGCCTGCGCGAGCGCATCCTGCCCTACCTGCTGCGCATCCGGGATGAGTGGAAGGTGCCCTGCCTCTACGTCACCCACAACGTGGGCGAGGCCCTGGCTCTGGCCGGCCAGCTCCTGCTGCTGCGGGAGGGGCGGGTGGAGGCGCAAGGGGAGCCCCTCGCCCTTCTGTCCTCGCCCGGCCTCTCGCGGGAGGCGGAGACCGGCATCGAGAACCTTCTCCCCGCACGCGTCCTTTCCCACGACATCGAAGCGGGCGTGACGCGGGTGCGGGTGGAAGAGGGCCCGGAGGTCTCGGTAACCCTGTCCCCGGGGCGGCCCGTCGGAAGCGCGGTCACGGTGGCCCTGCGGGCCGAAGACGTCCTGGTCTCGGTGGAGCCCGTCCGCGGCCTCTCCGCGCGCAACGTCTACGAGGCGCGCATCGCCTCCTTGGAGCGCACAGGGGCGGACGTGACCCTGCGCTGCACGCTCCGCGACGGCGGTGTCCTGCTGGCCCGGATCACCCCCGCCGCCGCCACCGCCCTCCGCCTGGCCCCCGACCGCCCGGTGTGGCTGGCCGTGAAGAGCCACTCCATACAGATGTTGTGAGGGCACCGCGGCCCTCAGGGCGGCGGAGGGCCGATGGCGCGGCCCTCTTTCGGGGTTCCGCCTCGTGATAGGGTGAGCCATGCCGGACGCGGGCCAGAACCTCCTCGCCGCGATGATCACGCCCGCCGTGCTCATCTCCGCGTGCGGGACCCTGATCTTCTCGACCTCCACGCGCCTGGCCCGAAACGTGGATCGGGTGCGGGTCCTGACCGCGCACATGGAGCAGCTCTTCTCGGGAATGATCAAGGACTTCCCCGAGGAGCACCGGCGCGAGTTGGAGGTGCAGCTTGGCTACTACGCGCGGCGCAGCCAGATCATCCAGGGGTCTCTGACCAGCCTTTACGTGTCCCTGGGCATCTTCGTGGCCGCCTCCGTCACCGCTGCCCTCACCACACTGGTTTCCCGCCTGACGTGGCTGCCCGGGCTCCTGGGGGTGGCGGGGACGCTCGCGCTTTTCGTGGGGGCCATGCTCCTCATCCGGGAGACCGGGCTCGCCCTGCGCGCGGTCAACTCCGAGATGGAGTTCGCGCTGCGGCTTGGCCGGCTGTACCAGGAGCGGCACGTGGCGAGTCCCCCCGACGCGGGTGGGAAGGGGCCCTGATCGTCTCCGAACCGCGCGTTTGGCGCGGAGCGACGCGGACCAAAGCCTCCGCTGAACCTCCCCTCGATTTGGTCGACACCCTTGGATGAGGCGAAGATGGCTCGAGGAGTCCGCACCTACGGTCGAGTACGAAGCCGAGGTGGAACGTCTCGTCCGGGACGGAGAGAAGACGATCGGCGAGGTACCTCGCGATCTGGATCTAACGAGAAGGCGGTCCGACCATGACCTGTCGAGACCTTTCGGGTGTTGAGGCAGAGAGACTTCCGCTATTGTGGGCGATCTTCGCGTTGATGATCGTGTTTCAGTTTCCTATTCTTGCCGTGGCCCAGGAGCGAAACTCTCAGGCAACTACTTCTAGCCCGCGGTTGGAACCAGGCCCCTGCGTGCTGACGTTTGCAAAAGATGAGCGTGTCGATTGCTTTACTCTGGTGGTTCCGGAAAACCATGAGCATCCGACGGGCGCCAACGTACGGCTCCCGCTAGTGATCTTCCGCAGTCGCAGTGCGACCCCGCAACCGGATCCCATTGTGTTCACGGCCGGCGGGCCTGGCGCAAGCTCTTTGGGCGGATTTGCGTCGGGCAAGTCTATCAAGCTGCTCGCTTGGCGGGACTTCATCGTTTTCGAACAACGAGGAACTCGATACGCCGAACCGACGCTCCTGTGCTCGGAAGTCGACGAGGAGCATCAAAGGGCATATTTGGAAGGATATGCCGTGAGCGAGGCGAGACGCCGAGAACTCGAGGCCGCCAAGAGGTGCCACGATCGGTTGATTTCTAAAGGGATTGACCTCTCCAGGTACAACACCAGAGAAATCGCGGCGGACCTGGTCGATTTACGCAAAGCTCTGAAGCTGTCATCGTGGAACTTGTACGGGCTCTCTTACAGCACGTGGGTCATGATGGACGTAATGCGAGCGGATCCTGGTGCCGTTCGTAGCGTTCTTCTCGAATCCGTTGAGCCACCGGACGTCCCTTATGACGAGATGGGCAATGCGAACCTGGAGCGCGCCCTAAACGTGGTTTTCGACGCCTGCGCCGTTGATTTCGAGTGCGAGCGGTCGTACCCGGACCTTCGCGCCAGCTTCGACAAGGTCTTGAGCGCCTTGTATCGTGACCCCATCCCAATGCGGATCAAGACCAAAGATGGCATTGTCCATAGCCGCCCTTTTGGCGGAAGAAACGTCGTAGAGACTGTTTATTCGGCACTCAACGATATTTCTCAAATTCCGAAAATTCCTCGAGTCATTTTTCGAGCCGCCCAGGGTGATTTCACTGACTTGCTCGCCATGGCCCAAGATGGTTTGTCGCCGGATGACCTTAGCTGGGGGATGCGTTATTCCGTATGGTGTGCCGACGGATTGCCGCTCGCAAAGAGAGCAATCGTCGATTTCCAGACGCATGTTGCGTTTCCGCAGTTCGGAGACCTTGATTCAGCGGCATTCAGTCCCGGGATCTGCGATGTGTGGAATGTGCCCGCGTCAGACTCATCCGAGTGGCAAGCCTTAAGGAGTGATATTCCCACCCTGATCTTTGCCGGAGAATTTGATCCGAATACCCCGCCGGCATGGGGTCGAAGGGCCCTCCGGACGCTCAAGAATGGCTACCTATACGAGTTTGCCGGTTACAGCCATACCCCGAGCCGGTCCTCTTGTGCGCGAGAGATGACCGCCGATTTCTTCAACGACCCATCCAAGGCTCCCGACACTCGCTGTTTTGCTCAGATCAAGGAAAGGCCCTTCGAATAAGAGAGTCGGGGCCGAGGGGCCTCCTGACTCCATCGCGTGGCGTTCGCTCGGCAGTTAAGAGCGAAAGGGAGCATACAATCGACGGAAGCCCGACACTGGCCAGACAATCAACCAGTCCACGGGGTAGGTTCACTCGCGGCCATCAACCACGAGGGTCGCGATCGCTTGCGTGGCCCGTTCGATGCCGAGCCGGGACGTGTCCACCGTGTGGTCGGCCCGCGCGTAGAGGGGCTCGCGCGAAGCGAGGAGGCGGCGCAGCTCCGCCATGGCCTCGGGGTGCTCCGCCAGGGGGCGCCGGTCGCCCTGTTGCACCACGCGATTCCAGTGGTCCTCGGGCTGCGCGCGCAGCCAGACGGTGAGGGCGCGGCGGCGGAGCAGGGCGTACGTCTCGGGCTCGGTCACGAGCCCCCCCCCGGCAGCCAGGATCACGGGCTCGCGTTCCGCCTCCGCGAGCACCCGCTCCAGGGTCTCGCGCTCCAGCCGGCGGTAGTAGGCCTCGCCATGGAGTCGGAAGATCTCGCCGAGGGAGAGCCCGGCCGCGCGCTCCACCCTCCGGTCCAGCTCCACGAAAGGCAAATGCAGGCGCCGGGCCAAGCGCCGGCCGATCGTGGTCTTGCCCGCCCCCCGCAGTCCGAGGAGGGCGACCGCGGGAAGGTCGGCCTCTCCGTCCGGGCCGGAGAGGAGGGCGGCGGGGGTAGTACCCAGGGCCTGGGCCAGGCCGGCCAGTTTCCGCACCGAGATGTTGCCCTGCCCCGACTCCACCTGCACCAGGAAGCGGGGAGAGAGCCCGGCCCGCGCGGAGAGCTCGCGCAGAGTCCATCCCCGATCCCCACGCAGGGCGCGCGCGCGCCGTCCCAGCCCGGAAAGGAGCCGTTCGGGGTCCATGTGCCAGTGCACTATAATACTCATATGATTCGACAGTCAAGCAGTATAGTGCTTGACAGCCGGGCGGAGATTGGATAGGTTGCAGGGTTATGGAGCCTGTCGGCGCCGAGAAGCTCGCCCCCGTTCGCTTCGAGACCCACCCCTCCCGCTACCTGCACTGGCGGCTGGAGATCGAGGCTCCCCTGGCCCGCCTGATCATGGACATCCAGGAGGACAAGCCTCTCCGGCCGGGCTATCCCCTCAAGACCAATAGCTATGACCTGGGGGTGGACCTCGAGCTGGCCGATGCCATCCAGCGCCTTCGGTTCGAGCACCCCGAGGTGCGCGCGCTCGTCGTCTCCAGCGGCAAGGACCGCATCTTCTGTTCGGGAGCCAATATCTACATGCTGGGCTCCTCCAGCCACAGCTTCAAGGTGAACTTCTGCAAGTTCACCAACGAGACCCGCCTCAACCTGGAGGACGCCTCCCTCCATTCGGGGCTCAAGTCCCTGGCCGCGGTCAACGGCGCCTGCGCGGGGGGCGGCTACGAGCTGGCCCTGGCCTGCGACGAGATCCTGCTCGTGGACGACGCCTCCTCCGCGGTGAGCCTGCCCGAGGTGTCTCTGCTGGCCGTGCTCCCGGGCACGGGGGGCCTCACCCGGGTGGTGGACAAGCGCAAGGTGCGTCGAGACCTGGCGGACGCGTTCTCCAGCCTGGGCGAGGGCGTCAAGGGGAAGCGGGCCGTTTTGTGGGGGCTGGTGGACGAGGCCGTGCCGATCTCCCGTTTTCCGGCCCGCGTCTCGGAGAGGGCTCTGGCCCTGGCCGCGCTGACTCCGCCCCGGTCCGGCCCTGGGGTGGAGCTCAAGCCCCTGGCCCCCCGCTACCGCGAGGACGGCACGGACTACGAGTACGTCACGGTCCAACTGGACGCGGAGGCCCGCGTCGCCCACCTCACCGTCCGCGGCCCGGAGGACGGGGGGCCCCAGACCGCGGTCGACCTCCGGAAACGGGGCAGCGACCTCTGGGCCCTGCGCGCGTTCCGGGAGCTGGACGATGCGCTCCTGGACTTGCGCTTCAACCGGCCGGAGATCGGCGTGGTCCTGCTCCAGACGCGGGGGGAAGCGGCGTCCGTCCTGGCCGCGGACCAGGCCCTCTTTGAGAACCGCGGGGACTCTTTCGTGAACGAGGTCCTGCACCACATGAAGCGGGTCTTGAAGCGCCTGGACCTGACGGCCCGGAGCCTCTTCGCCATCATCGACTCCGGCTCCTGCTTCGCGGGATCGCTCTTCGAGCTGGCCCTGGCCGCCGACCGCTCCTATATGCTGGCGGGCGCAGAAGGGGACCCCACTCTCGCGCTCTCCAACCTCAACCGGGGAGCCCTCCCCATGTCGAACGGCCTCTCGCGCCTGGACACGCGGTTCCTGGGAGGCCAGCACCCCGACCTCGCGCCCGGCCGTTCCTACGACGCGGAGGCGGCCCGGGAGGCGGGCCTGGTGACCTTCGCCCCCGACGAGATCGACTGGGAGGACGAGGTCCGCCTGGCCGTCGAAGAGCGGGCCAGCCTCTCTCCCGACGCCTGCACGGGGATGGAGGCCAACCTCCGCTTTGCGGGGCCGGAGACCATGGAGACCAAGATCTTCGGGCGGCTCTCGGCCTGGCAGAACTGGATCTTCCAGCGTCCGAACGCGGTGGGGGAGCGCGGCGCCCTCACCCTCTACGGCAAGCCCGAGCGGGCGCGCTTCAACTGGACGCGGACCTGAGGCCATGAGGGAAACGCGCGCTCTTGGTGAGCGACTCCTGGGGCCGTCCCGGGTGCGGAGGTAGGGAAGCCATGTCAACCGTCGACCTGACGGCGAGGATCCCCAACAACGTCGATCTGGCCGAGGACAAGCGCCTCCTGCGGGCCCTCGAGCAGTGGCAGCCCAACTACCTGGACTGGTGGATGCAGATGGGGCCCACCGACTTCCAGACCCGGGACATCTACTTGAGGACCGCGATCAGCGTGGACGCCGAGGGCTGGGCCCACTTCGACTACGTCAAGATGCCCGACTATCGCTGGGGGATCTTCCTGGCCGAGCCCGTGGCCGACCGCCGGATCGGCTTCGGGGACGCGATGGGGCAGCCCTCTTGGTCGGTCGTCCCCGGCGAGCATCGCAACGTGCTCCGGCGCCTGATCGTGACCCAGGGCGACACCGA
>DATMML010000056.1 GCA_035570235.1 Vicinamibacteria bacterium
CGAGGCTGCGTGCCTTGCAGTTCCAATTGGAACCGCACTTCCTGTTCAACACCCTGAATGCCATCTCCACATTGGTCGTCGAGGGCAGTCGCCCGGAGGCGACCCGCATGATTGCGCGGCTCAGCGACTTCCTGCGCCTGACCCTGGAGAGCGGTGACTCCCCTGAGATCAGCGTCGCTCGGGAGCTCGAGTTCGTGAGGGGTTACCTCGACATCGAGCAGGCCCGCTTTGGGGATCGGCTGGTGGCTTCCATCGTGGCTGGTCCCGAGGTCATGGAGGGGCTGGTACCAGCTCTGATCCTGCAGCCGTTGCTCGAAAACGCGGTCAAGCACGGCGTCCTGCAGCGCGACGACGGCGGCAGAGTGACCATCAGCGTCACCCGAGACGGCAGCGTACTACGACTGACCGTGACGGACGACGGCCCTGGGCTCGACGAGACGCGGGGAACGCGGCACGGCGTAGGCCTGGCGAACACCGCCGCGAGGCTCACGGAGCTATATGGTGCAAACTCACGCTTCGAACTCGCCCCCATGAACGACTGCGGGGTATCGGCCGCCATCGAGATCCCTTTCCGGACCGCCCATGCCTCCGGATCCGCCTGATGCTGCGTGTCATCATCGTCGACGACGAGGAGTTGGCCCGACGCGGGATAAGGGCACGCCTCCAGGCTTCGAAGGACGTCGACGTCGTGGCCGAGTGCGGATCGGGTCGCAGGGCGGTAGAGGTCATCCGTCGCACCCGCCCCGATCTGGTCTTCCTCGACGTGCAGATGCCGGGCATGGACGGCTTCGGAGTCCTCGACGCCCTCGGCGGACCGTCCCTCCCCAGGGTGATCTTCGTCACCGCCCATGACCAGCACGCGATCCGAGCTTTCGAAGTCAACGCCCTGGACTACCTCCTGAAGCCCATAGACGACGAGCGTTTCGATATGGCCCTGGCGCGGGCCCGAGAGTCGATTCGTGCCCGCCGCGATGGCGACCTGGGTCGGCGTCTAGCGGCAGCGGTTCGTGACGTAGACGCCTCCAAGGAGCCCGCCTCACCGCGCGCCTATGCTGAGCGCTTCGTCGTGCGCCTGGCGGGCCGGGTAGTCTTTGTGAGGAGCGCCGAGATCGACTGGGTGGAGGCGGCCGGCGATTATGTCACCCTGCACGTGGGCAAGAAGCCCTGGCTTCTCCGGGAAACGATGGCCGCCATGGCCGCAAAGCTGCCGCCCGAGAAGTTCGCCCGCATCCACCGTTCCGCGATCGTCAACGTCGAACGCATCGTCGAGCTGCGCCCCTACGACAACGGCGAATACTTCGTGCGGCTCACGGACGGAATCGAACTGAAGCTCAGCCGCACCTACCGTAACGCTCTCCACCGGCTGGTCGACGGCGGCCTCTAACGGCTGGACCGTCGCTCCATTCGATTCCAAACGACCTTCGAACCGCCGCTCCTGGGAACGCCTCATCGCACGCTTGGGGTGTTTCGTCGAAGAGTGCTAGCGCACCCAGCGTCCGGCCCATTAGTGTGCGTTCATCTCAGGAGCTCCCATGAGTCACATCATGCTGCTCGTCAACCACATACCGCGTTCCTTCGAGGCCGACCCTGACACGCCGTTGTTGTGGGTCCTTCGCGACACACTGGGGCTGACGGGCACCAAGTTCGGCTGCGGGATGGCCCAGTGCGGGGCGTGCACCGTGCACGTCGAGGGAGAGGCGGTTCGCTCCTGCATCACCCCGGTTGGGGGCGTCACCGGCAGGCACGTCACGACCATCGAGGGACTCTCGACCGATCGGAGCCACCCGCTCCAAAAGGCCTGGATCGCAGAACAGGTTCCACAGTGCGGCTACTGCCAGTCCGGGATGCTCATGACGGCGGCCGAGCTCCTCGCCCGCAAGGCGCGGCCGACCGATGAAGACATCGACTCGGCTTTTGCCGGCCACATCTGTCGCTGTGGGACCTACCAGCGGATTCGGCGCGCGGTCCATCGCGCTGCCCGGGCGGCAACGACTCCCCCGGGGAAGGGCGGGATCAGGTGAAGCGAGAAGGTGCCCTGAGCCGCCGGATCTTCCTCAAGACGGGCGCTGCCGGCGGCGCCGTGCTGCTGATCGGTTTCGACTTCACAAGCGCGGCCCCGGTTGCCGGTGACATTCGGGGCCCATTTTCGGCATGGGTTCGCGTCGCGAGCGACGGCACGGTGACCCTCCTTATGCCCAAGGCGGAGATGGGGCAGGGCGTGATGACGGGGTTGCCGATGCTTCTCGCCGAGGAGCTCGACGTCGAGTGGGCTGACGTCCGCGTGGAACAGGCGCCGACAGACCCCAACATCTATCGGCACGGGACCGGCAG
>DATMML010000057.1 GCA_035570235.1 Vicinamibacteria bacterium
ATGAGGTCACATGAGTAGCGTCTCCACGCGGTGGGCGTGCACCATCCCCTCACGCGGGGACCACGCGAAGATGGTGAAGTGGCCGTCTTGGGACGCCACCAAGGCCACGGCGTCGGGCTGGTCCTGCGCGAACTGTGCCGCCGAGACGTGGCGGGTGCCCCCGAGCTGGGACGGGGCCACCACGGCCGCCACCGCGCCTTCGATCGGTTCGGTGAGGACCACTCGCTCCACTCGGGCCCGGCCGTCGGGGCGGCCGATCTTCACGCCGAATGCGAGCAGCTCGTAACGATCCGTGATCAGGGTCGCGCCGTCCACCGCGGTCAAACCGGCGACGGCATCCACCACCCGGCCGAGCGCCCCCTCTGCCGGCAACGAATCCCGTTCTGTCGCATCACGCGTGAGATCGGCAAGCTCAGTAAAGACGGGCCCCACGACGTAGTCTATGGGCCTCACGATCGAATCCTGCCACGCCTCCGTCTCCGCGGGCACCACTAGCAGCGTGCCGCCCCGCTTGTGCGCGCGCATGGACACGGCGAGACGCAGCAGTACTTCGTCGGATTCACCCTTCGAGTTGGACGACGCCGGAGCGAGCATGGTTTTGAGGACGGAGGGATGGTCCGACACGTCCCCGGGCCTCCAGCTCAGGATCTTGACGTCCTCTCCCTCGAAGACGGCGACGTTTCGGAACTTGGCCGAATCCTCGCGAGTCCGATGCTTGACAACGAGCAGGCCGGGGCCGAGGACTTCCAGCACGAAGCAAAAGCTGGGAACCGCACGCATCGTTCCCCACACGAGGAGCTGGTCACCCTCGCGCCAGACGCCCAGGTGAATTCCGGGGCGCTGGACGGCCGGCGCTAGTCGCGCGAGGGCGCGAGGGCCAAGCGGCAGGGGCGCCGCGAGCAGCAGCGGTCCAAGCGCCCGCTCGGGAGGGAGGAGGGCCAGCGATATCTCCGGGGCCTTACCCTCCTCGCGTTGAAGGCTCGACCAAAAGGCAGCATCGATGAGGGCCTCGATGGCAGGGGCATCGGGCAAGGGTGGGCCCGCCCTCTGATCAGGAGAAGCAGCCTCCACCTGCTGGGCGAAGTGCTGCTCCAGTCTTGGGGCGAAGGTGCGGGCGGCAGGGTAGAAGGGTCGGTCCACCCATCGAGTATGCCGCTTCGGGACTGGCCTAGCCAACCGTGAGCAGCGGCCGGGGGAAAGTGCCGCCGACTAGCAGGCCAGCGACATTCCCCCACGCAGGTCGCCATTTGCCACAAGCTCGAGGCGATAAACACCTATTGGCCTTGAGGCATATCCGAGCAGTCGTTCCATGTCGCCCAGTTCTTCGCAGTCCGGCTCGTTTGGCGTACTCGGCCACGCTCCCGTACGGCCGTGGTGGATGGCTCGGCGGTGGTGCGGAAGTCCTTCCTTGTCCGAGCACCTCGGCCGGATGATCCGGACAGTCCTTGCGGGCGGCCCTGATCCAGTCGGCCACGCCCCGTGGCCCTCCACAGTGAGCAAACCCGAGGGCGTTACCTGCTAGGGCTTCGCTGTCAGACTGACCACGAAGTGCTGCTTGCCCACGCGATAGTAGAGCTTCCCATCGCCATCGACGTAGATCGACCGCAGCTGGCCGTCGTCAGGAGCGAGAGAGAGGTCTACGCCAACGCCCTGCGGGCCCACGGGGCCCTGAATGCCCTGGGGCCCATGGGGCCCTTGAGTCCCCTGTTGTCCACGGGGGCCGGGCTCGCCTCTCGCCCCGGGGGGCCCGGGCCGCCCCGCCGGACCCGTCGGGCTACCCGGGAGAACCAACTTGAGTCTGCGGGTTGCGGGGTCGTAGACGGCACCAGCTTGGTCGTGGGGGCCAACGATTGTGACCGCGAGCGCGGAGATAGGTGCCTTGGCCGCGAGCTTCGCCGCCTTCTTCGCGGCCTTTCTACTATTCTTGTCCTCGCTCGCCGGCTTTGATATCCCCTCGACCGCGCTCTCCGTGCTGGTGAGCGGCCTGCTCTCGCGATCCGCCTTACGGTCGCGCTTATCCTTCTTTTCGTTCTTGCTCCCCTTCTTCGCCATCAGTGCTCCCTCGCGTCGCTTCGGCCTCTGACGTCTCGCGCTTGAACAACAAGCCTCCGCGGCCCTCGCTCCGCCGTCAGACACAGGTACGCCGGGCCGCGGACACGTACTGCGGCGCACTGTCCAAGTCGGCCCCACGATCATATCCCTTCAGGATCTCAAGGTCGGAGGGTCTGGGACGGGGTGTCTTCTTTATGAGAGTCGAACGCTCAAGAGCCCAGGTTCAGCCGTGACCGGGGGCTCCCCGCCGTCGGGTCGGCACCCTGACGCCACCCACCTGCTCGCATGCCAGGGAACGCTTAGGGTGCTGCCACTTCACGCCCCCCCCACGGCCTCAGATGCGGATCCTCTCGATCTCGTCGAGGTTGACCTCTTCTTGGGTCCGGTCGTAGAGGGCGGTGGTGCGCGGGGACTCGTGGGCGGCAATGCGCTGGGCGGTGGTCAGCTCTCCCCCGTTCTGAAGGAAGGCGGTGATGCCAGTGGCGCGGAAGGTGTGGCAGCAGATCTCCCTGGGAAGACCGGCCGCGAGCGCGCGGCGCTTCACCATCTTGAGAACGCCGCTTGTCGTGAGGGACCGGTCGGTGAGATTCCCGCTGCGCTTGTGGGCTGAGCGGAAGAGCGGGCTCCGGTCTTGGTCCGTGAGCTCGGCCGCATCCAGGTAGGCGTCCAAGTAAGTCGCAGCGTTGTGGTGGGCCGGAACCATGTGGTACTTGCCTCCCTTCTCGTGCAAGCGAAAGTAGGCCCTCCGCCCCTGGGAGTAGTAGTCCTTCACCCGCATCTTTACCACCGCTCCCACCCGGGCGAAGGAGTAGATCATGATGGCCATCAAGGCGCGGTCCCGAAGGCCCACCACGGTGGCGCTGTCGATCGAATCGAGGAGCTGTCGTGCCTCCTCTGGGAAGAGCACAGGGGTCTTCCCCACCTTGACTACGTGCTTGGGCCCCCTTACGGCTGCCGCCGGATTCACCGGGAGAACACCCCCCGTCACCAGGTAGTCGAATAGCGAGCGCAGCGCGGCCAGGTGCTGCTTCACGGTGGGGGCGGAGACTTCCCTCTGGAGGGCCTCGATGTAGGCGGCCACGAGGACCGGCTCGAGCCTCTCGAGGGGGAGGGCTCTGCCCTCGCACCACCCGAGGAACCGGGACACGGCCCAGGCGTAGGCCCTACGGGTGTTGGGGTTCCGGATGTGGGCGGTGAAGAACTCGACAAACCGCCGGGAGGCCCGCTCCCCCGCCCGCGCGATAAGGGCCGGGAACCCCCCTGCGCTCCCCCCCCTCCCGACAAGCTCTCCCCTCATCCTTCTCCCGCGCAGATTATAAGGGTGGATAATGTGCTTTACCAAGCCTCAAATCACCCACACTCGCCCCCAAGCAACCATTCCTTCGGCGTCGAGGGCGGGGGGGGCACAGCCCTTTTCAGACCTGCTCCCAACCTCCGTACCCCGTCGGCAAGGGATTCCCCTGGGGCAGCTCCCAAGCCCCCTTCCGTGGCCCCGCCGCACCCCAAGGAGGCCTGATCGGGCCCGCTTCCCCCTCAAAACCCCCCTCCAGACGGGCAGATGTTGGGTGAGCACTTGATCTTTGTATTATTCTCATAGTGTCAGATTCCAATCCTTGACTTCATAGGTCAAGAATCCTACCCTTGGATCATGAAAAGCACTGTATCCGCCAAGGGTCAGGTCACGATCCCCGTGGAGGTCCGGGAGCGGCTGGGGCTCGAGACCGGAACCGTCGTCCTCTTCGACCTCCGCGAGGACGGGGCGCTCATGCGCAAGGGCAGCCACGGGGAACACCCCGTGGACAAGGTCTTCGGAGTCCTCGGTGCCCGCCGGCCCGTCGACTCGCTGCGGCTCCTGGACGAAATGCGTGGGCCGCGGCCGGGGGGGCCACGGTCGCGCCCGCGGGGACGGCGCTCGTGAAGACCGCGGTTGACACCTCGGTCCTCCTCGACATCTTCCAGCCCGACCCCCGCTTCGGCCCTCCCTCCCGCGAGGCCCTCCGACGTGCCTACGCCCAAGGGGCGCTTGTCGCCTGCGAGATCGTCTGGGCCGAAATCCGAGCCCATTTCCCCGCGGACGGGCTCTTCGAGGAGGCGCTGCGCACAATGGGGATCCGCTTCGAGCCTCTCTCCCCCGCCACTGTCGCCGCCGCCGGCCGCCTATGGAGGGAGAGTCGGAAAGGCGGCAAGGCGCTCCCCACAAGGGTAGTGGCCGATTTCCTCGTGGGCGCTCACGCCCAGCTCCAGGCGGAGGCCCTGCTCACCCGCGACCTTGGCTTCTACCGGCGCCATTTCCAGGGCCTCAAGATCATCGATCCTGGGGCGGCCGTTCCGGCGTAGGATGGGGGCATCCATGCCGGAAGAGACGCTGCCTCGGCCGGAGGGACCCCGCGATTTGGCCGCCTTGCTCACGGATGGAGTCGGCCAAATGCTGGAGGCGCCTCCCGAGACGACGAGAATCTGGCGGAACTCCGCGCATGAGCTCCTCCAGCGTTGGCTCGCTCTCCTCGGAGGACCCGGTCGTTGAACCAGGCCGCGCCCCAGTCGAGCGAAACCGCTGGTCCCCGTGACCTGGGCGAGGTTCCCCTCTCCCTCCTGGATGCGAACCCCTTCATCCCCGCCGGAGCTCAGGACGGATCGCGCGTCGAGCAGCTCGCGGCCCGTCTTCGGCAAGGGGGCGGTCTTGAATCCCTCCTCGTTCGGGCCCGGGGCAAGCGCTATGAGGTGCTCGCGGGGGAGATCCGTCGCCGCGCGGCTTTGACTGCCGGCTGGACACGAGTGCCCGTGGACCTCCGCGACGTCGGGGACGAGGAGTTGGTGGAGGTGACCCTGATCGAGAACTTGCGGCGGGGGGAGCTGGGGCCGCTGCAGCAGGCCCAGGCGATCGAACGCCTCCAGAGACAACTCAATCAGACCCAGATCGCACTCCGTCTCTCTTGCAGCCGCTCTACCATCTCAAACACGCTCCGCCTCCTTGGTCTCTCCCGGGCCGTTCGCGATTTCCTCGATGCGGGGCGCATCACGGCCGGCCACGCCCGGCCGCTCCTGGGTCTACTCGAAGACCAACAGAAGACACTGGCCCTGGAGGCAGCGCAAAAGCGGCTTTCCGTCCGCGCCGTGGAAGTCCGGGCCGCGAAGTTCCGTGCCGCCCTCCCCTCTCGCCGCCGCTCCCCCAAGGATCCCAACACCCGAGCCGCCGAGGAGCGTCTGCACTCGGTGATAGGCGCCCGGATTGAGATCCACCGCCGACAGAAGGGGGGGACCGTGCGCCTCCACTTCGCGACCGAGAACGAGCTCAATCGCATCTACGAGACACTCATGCGGCTCCGACGCCCCAAGTGAGGTGGCAGCCCATAACCGCCGAAAACGCCGTTGCCGCCCTGAAGCCTGACTTCCCTGCCACGCGGCAGGGTCCTGCGACGCGCTCAAAGCGGCGCTGGCTACGATGCCCAGCCCGGGGGGCATCCCCGCCTTCCTACCCCTCCTTCTTTAAGTAACGCCCACCCCCAGCCTGTCGTTGACCGCCACCTGAAGCTCCTGCTTCCCTCGGAGCGCTTGACCGAACGCGACGCCCGGCAGCCGGTTGCGACCAGCAGAGGCTGCCCAAGGCTATCGGACCTGCCTCGGCGTCGGTTAGTGGTACCGTGGCATCCTGACTCGCCCACATGACGGGCGCTACGGCCAG
>DATMML010000058.1 GCA_035570235.1 Vicinamibacteria bacterium
TCCACGCTCGGTACGAACAAAACAACGAGAACACTCTTGCTTCCGCCAGTGAGCCTTCCCTTAGCCCTCCCCGATTTCCTGCGCTTCCGCTCCACTCAGCGATCAATATAGATCGGCCGAAACGCGAGCGCAAGCGGCCACGTGGTTTTGAGTCCAGGGGTCTTCCGTGGTTTCCGGTCCTTCGCAACGCTCGGTGTAACGAGAAGGGCATTACCGTCTGCCATTTGCCCGAAGAGGCAGGGGCGAACGAGTTCCTCCGCTCCTGCAACGGCAAGGGAACCGGCTTACTGGCGCACGAGCAGGGCAAGGCGCGGGAAGGTGAATGTCCCCGCCACGTCGTCAATCACGTTTACCTGGCAAGTGTAGAGGCCGGGCTTGAGCGAGGCGGCGGGAACCGCGAGCTGCAGAATGGCGGCGCCGCGGTCCGCGGCGGTGACGCGCTTCACCTCAACCAGCGGCGTCTCGTATCGGCGGGTATTGCCGCTGAAGAAGGCGATGTTGCTAAGCACCCGCACGTCGCCCCCGGGGTTGCGGGCCGGATCGTAGACCTCGTAGTAGAAATAGAGTGGCTGAGTGGTCGCGACGACGTGGGTCACGCTCGGCATGAGTTCCGACCCGTCGCGAGCCAGCGGGTTCGTCGGGTCCGCGTGGACAGTCGGGGCAAGCTGGGTGCCAAAGACGACGGAGCTGACTTTTAGCGGACTCCGGCGAAGGTCGGGAACCGCGAGATCGGTCTCGAACGAACCGAAGGCGCCGCCTTCGTTTTCACGCACCACGACCTTGAAGCGATACTTCCCGGGCGGAAGGGTGAAGCCACTGCGGTATTGCACACTCTTCTTCCGCACGTCAGAGCCGCTCACGTGCAGGGTATCGCGGATACGGGCCACAGAGCGCTTCGCTTCATCGCGCACGATTCCGACGAGGTCGAGGGACGTGCGCTCCTGGTCACCGGAGCGCACCAGGGGCAGCGCCGATCCCGGCACCGCGATCGACAGGAGCACGTAGAAGCGGTTCTGCCCGGTGCGGAAGTGGGCCGACTGGACCCACACCGGGAAGTCCCTCGCCGACAGATCCGTCAGGAGCTGATCCTGGAGCTGGACCTCCCGGTCCTCGCGCCCAGCGTGCCGGAAGTCTCGGTCGGCGTAGTAGCCGGAGCGATGCTCCACCCGGAGCTCAGGCCGGTTGACTGTGACCCTCAGCCTCCGGAACTTGCCGTCCTTCATGGTGTTCGCGCTGGCGTAGCCGAGTACATAGTACGCGGAACTGTCCTGCACCACGCGCTCGTAGACACCTGCAAAATCATTCGTGTCGAAGAAGGTACGCCCACCGGTGTCGGCGGCCAGCGAAGCCAGCGTGTCCTGCGAGGCGAGCTGCTGGTCAAACTGCCGCGTCATGGCGCGCCCCGAGTAGACGTCGGTGCCGCTCGCGCTGGCCTGCCGCGCATCCCCGCCGGGCACGAGCGCATCGAGACCTCGGGCGTCGACAGGATACACGGACAGGTTCGCCTTCACGGCGCGATCGATCGCGGCGCGCAGCTCGACCTGGTTGTCGGCGCCGGCGCCAGAAACGCCGCTGCTGAAATAGATGACCGATTTCTTCTGAATCACCGGCGCCAGCGCCTTCGCGAGGTCTTCAATGGCGCGAAGCCTCCGGTCGATGTTGAACAGGTCCAGCTCGCTCGTGTCGGGCGCGAACGCGTCGGAGTCCGAGGCGATGTCGCTGGTCGGGTCCATCGCGGTATCGGCGGCATCGTTCGTCCCGCTGGCCCGATCGAGGGCATGCTTCAACGCGGTGCGGTCGCTGGTGAAGTCCTGCAGAACCTGCAAATGCGATCCGATCGTGGCCACGGCGACCAGGTCGGACGCGGTCATCCGCGCGTCCACGTAGGCCCGCGCCGAGGCCACCGACCGTTCGAGCTGCTCCGGTTCCATGCCGTTGGTGTCGAAGAGAAGGACCACCAGCCGGCGTCCGCCGAGAGCGCCGGGCTCGGTCGTGGCCGCGGCCGCCTGGGGTGCGGTCACCGACCCGGGGGCCGGCTTCAGCACAGGCGGCGCAGGTGTAGTCTCCTCCGGCTCGGGCGCGCGCTCGGTGGGCAGGTCGTCGAACTCGAAGGCCTCGATCGTCTGGGGCTTGCCGTCCTCCGTGATCGTGAAGTCTTCCCGCGTGAGGCCGCGTACCAGAGCCCCCGCCTTGTCGCGCACCACGACGGTCACCCGCACCAGGGCGACGCCCGACTCGAAGGTGGGAGCCTGCGCCGTCATGGGGGCGGCGGGCACGGCCAGAGCCACCACGAGCAGGGCCACCGTCGTCCGTGCGCCGCCCGCGGTCAGAATCGAAACCTCGTCTGAAGCTGTACGGACCGCATGGAGCCGGCCTGGACCACCTCACCGTACGTGGGCGAGTTCACCACCGTGTCGATCGCCAGCAAGGGTGGGGTGTTGAAGACATTGGTCGCCTGGACGCGAATCGAGAGCGTGCGGGGGCGGCCAAGGGCGATGTTCTTGATGAGGCTCATGTTC
This sequence comes from Vicinamibacteria bacterium, assembly GCA_035570235.1. Taxonomy (NCBI): domain Bacteria; kingdom Pseudomonadati; phylum Acidobacteriota; class Vicinamibacteria; species Vicinamibacteria bacterium. The sequence continues at coordinate 2,520 of DATMML010000058.1, forward strand.
ACCAGGTACGTGCTGGGGCCGATGATCGTGTTGCGACCCGCGTTGCCGAACGTCCCCGGGGGCGGCGCGACGAACGCTCCGGTGTTGAACCAGTCGGCGATGCTCGGGCTCGCGATGGGCACGCCTTCGCCGGTAACGTTCGCTCGCAGCGTGCCGTTGACGCCGCGGGCGACGTCGGTGAAGTCCCCGAGCACCCGCGCCGTGAACGGGGTGCCCGACTGGAAAGTGGCGGTGCCGCTCCAGACCCATCCGCCAATCACGCTCGCGAGCACTCCTTCTCGGAGCCACTTCCGCCCAGGCCCGATGGGTAGCTCCAGCAGCCAATCCGCGGAGAGGACGTGGCGACGATCAAAGCTCGACAGCCCGCGCTCCGCCGCGAGATCCTGGTCGTTCTGAGCCACAACCACCGCGCCGCCGCCGATCGAGGAGGCGTCGTCGATGGATCGGCCGAGGGTGTAGGTGAAGCCACCCCCGAAACCGTGAGTCATGCGCTTGCGGAGGCGCAGGGTCCCCGAGTGCATGATCGACTGCGCCCCGGAGGACTCCCAGATGAAGGGCGCCACGCCGGGGATCCGGAGCCCAACCGGGCCGCGATTGGGAGCGCGCTGCAGGTCAAGGTCGTAGCCGCGTGTCCCCGTGTAGCTCAGCCCGACGACGAGGTCAGGCCCGAATTGCCGCCGTACGTCGAGGTTCCAGATCGCGACCGCCGGCAGCTGGTAGTTCCTGTCGATCCCGAAGGAGTTGGAGGTCGCCGGCCCGGGCAAGGTCAGGGCGCCGCCGAGCAGGAGCGGTGAGCCAAGGGTCCCGAGGAGCGTGTTGCTCACGGCGAAGGGGGGCTGCCCGGCCATATGCTGGGCGATCCCGGCGTAGGCGCCGAGGCTGTAGTTGATTCCGAACCCGCTGCGCACCGTCAGGTCTGGTTTCGCCTTCCAGGCCACGCCGACCCGCGGCGCGACGTTGTTCCGGTCGCCGTTCACCAAGCTCGTCGGAAAAGCTCCGCTGAAGGCGCCCGCTTGGCCCGCGATGACGGGCACGGCCGCGGTAAAGCCGGGGGTCACGTCGAGGTTCACCAGGTGGTCGTGCTCCTCCCCCAACGGCGACACGTACTCGTAGCGGAGGCCGAGGTTCAGGGTCAGGTTGGTGCTCGGGCGCCAGTCATCCTGCAGGAACAGGTTCCATGCATTGCCGTGGAAGCCCACCCGGCCGGGACCGTATTGTACCGAGGCTTGCTGGGCGCGGCCGAGAAGGAAGTCGGCGACATCAGAACCGGTGCCGGGGATCGCGGATGCGCCCGCGAAGCCGGACGTGTACAGGCCGGTGAACACGAAACTGCCCCGCGCGTTGGTGTCGGTCTCGCTGTCGAGACGCTGGGTACGGAACCCGCCTCCGAAACGGACGTTGTGCTTGCCCCAGGAGCGAGTCGCGACGTCGCTCACGGTGAAGCGCTGGTCCAGGCGGAACGACGGGTTGCGGTCGCGGAGCCCGCTGAGAGTCGTGAAGGACAGGTTGGGCACGCCCCAGTCGAAGGGGTCCGGCGACGCGCCCAGGATCCCGGCCTGCCCGGCAACGTCGCGCACGCTCGCGAAGATGTTCTGTGCTTCCGACTGGTTCCGGTTGTAGTCGAAGCGAAGCTGGTGGAACACCTGGCCGGTTGGGAGCGCAAGCGACACGGGTACGTCCCAGCTCGAAGTGCGCGTCGACCCACCCAGGGTCGGAAAGCTGGGTGTATCCTCGGCCGTCGAACGCCGATAGGTCACGGCCACGGTGATGCTCGGCCGACGGCCGCCGCCCCCGCCGCGTCCGCCCTGGCGACGGGCGGGGCGCTCTTCCACCGTGGTGAGCGCGTGAGTGAAGCGCAACGTGATCTGGTCGGACGTGCTCGCGGTGGCCGTGACGTAGTGGTAGTTCTGGGTCAGGCCCGGCTGGTTCGGCAGGGGGAGGAAGCCCAGCAAAGCGCGGGCCGAGGGGTCGATGCGACTCGACGGGATCGTCTCGTCGGGGAAAGGCTCACCTGTCAAGGGATCGTAGAGGGCCCGGCCGAGAGCGGAGAAGTCGCCTTGGCGCTCCTCCTCCGTCGGCACCGTCGAGTAGGTGTCGTACGGGTTGCGGGTGTGGGAGCCCGTATAGTTGAGGGCGAAGGAGGTGCGGGAAGTGCCGTCGTAGAGGCCTGGGATCTTGACCGGACCGCCCAGCGTCGCTCCATACCGATTCTCGAAGTAGGCGGCTTTCTGTGTAGGCCGGCCATTCAGGGAGAATGGCCGGGCGTCGAAAGGCGAGCCCGCGCCGTTGTAGTAGACCGATCCCTGGAGCTTGTTGCTGCGGTTGAAGCCCCCGAAGCCCTCTCCTCGGAGGCCGCCTCCGCCGGGCCGGAAGCCGCCCGACCCGCCGCCCGGCGATGTCATGCCGTCGCCCGCCGCTCCTTCGAGCCCCCCCTGAGCCATGCGTCTGGCCAGGGCGTCGGTGTCTCCTCCTGTCTCCTCCAGTATTTGAAGGCGGGAGCCATAGAGGAGCGCGTCCACCGTCTGGACCTGCCCGCGGCCGCCGGCGAGAGCGACGGACTCCGTGGGGGCGTCGGCCGAGAAACCGGGAGGTAGCAACGGCTGCGAGGACGGATCGGTCGATTCGGCTACGCCCTCGCTCGTTGCATCCGCCGTCACGCTTAATCCTTGGAAGCGGCCTGTCCCCAGTGGAGCGCCCTCGGACCGACGCCGCCGGCCCGCCGGCCCGCTGGGCTCCCCCTCGGGGCGGGGTCCGGCCGAGGCCACCGCGGGCCCAGCTTGGGAAGCCGCGGGCTCGGCGGGCTCGGCGGCCCGGGACTGGAGGACCATTTCAAGGTCGACGGTCGCTTGGCAGGCTTCGGGCTCGAGCGTGACGTCGCGCCTGGCCGCGGCGAAGCCGCCGAGGCTCGCGCGCACGGTGTAGGTGCCCGGCGCCATGGGCCCAAGCACATAGGAGCCGTCGAGCCCCGAGGACGTCGCGACCGCTTCGGTCCGCTCCGCCAGCACGGCCGTGAGGGCCACTCCGGGCAAGGCCACTCCACCCGAAGCGATCCTCCCCCGAACCTCGCACCGAGGCTTCTCCGGCGTCCGGACTTGGGCTGATGCGGCCCCACTCCCCCACGGCGACGCCGTCGCAGAGAAGAAGATGGCGAGGAGAGCGACGAGACCGGTCCGCTCCGGGCGAGGCGGCGGGACGCTCCGGCCCAGGGTGTGCGTCCATGCGCGGCTCGCGAGCAGCAACCTCCTTCCGTTCGCGTTCCCTCCTCTGCGGGGTCGTTGGACCACTGAACGGGGCTCTGGATTGAATGCCGTGACGGCCACCGCCGCCCTCAAACGGACAAGAACCAACGATCTTCTCCTGGTTCGGGCAATTGGTGGAAATGCTCACACGAACAACGATCTTCCAGACGTCGTCGCGTAAACGCCCCAGTAGGTTGTTCTGCTACCACCCGCTCCGAAGATTGTCTTCTTGGGGCCGCGCCTGCCGCCGGAACCCCTTCCATGCTACTCCGGGGCCTAGAAGGCCTCCTGGAGGCCTACGTACACTCCACTCGACCCCCCCTTACCATGGCCATAGTCGATGCAGAAATTAGTCTTCGATCGCTTGTTGAGCATCAGCCGAAGGCCGGCCCCCGCGCCTGTCGCGAATGAGTCGAACAGCCTCTCGGCCGTCTCCCGATCACTCAGGGTCTCCGTGTTGAGAAAGGCCACCATCCCCAGCAAGCCGTTCTTCGTGATGGTCCAACGGTACTCTATCTCCCCGTAGAGCATGCGTTCGCCGCGAAACCGGCCCTGGGTGTACCCGCGTCCGGACCGCGCGTAGGTGTCGTCTCCCGTGGCTGGGAGGTCGAAGTAGGGGGCCAGGCCTCCCGTCACCAGATCGGCGAAGAACCAGAACGCCAACTTCTGGCGAGCGTCTTTCGTCAGCCGGACGTACGTCCGTAGGTCGGAGTGGGACAGCTGCCAGGTCGAGGCGCCACCGAGGAAGCCCCCGAGATACATCTCGTATCTGAGGTCCGCGTAGAAGCCCCGGCTCGGATTGATGGAGCTGTCGCGGCTATCGACGAGCGCGTTCACGCTGGCACCGGCCGAGGTCTGAGCTCTCAGGTTGAGTCCGAACTCGTTCGAGTACGTGAGGAACCCTGACTCGGGCATCGCAGCCGGGTTCTCTGGGTTCGGCGCGATGTGGCTGTAATTGCTGTAGCGGAACCCCACTCCCGCGAACAGGTTGGGTCGGACCTGCTTGTATACGGTCTCGTAAAGCCGCAAGTAGTCGTACTTCATGTTAAACGCCTGGCCCGGTGGCGAGTCCGTGCCAAGGCCATACGTGTTCTGGTTCGTCAAGTACCCGCGGGTGTCGCTCACGAGCCGCCACCGGTTGTCAGCGGTCAACACGTTGACCCTGGCGCTGGAGACCAACTGCCCATTCGTGGTGACCTTCAGGCTCGCCAAGAGCGAAGAGGGTCTCGTCGTCGCTGGGTCCCCGCGGAAGAAGGCGCTGCTGAGCCCGACACCAACCGATAGCCCGGTTGCGGGGTTGTAGCCTATGACAGGCGCGGCCGTAACCGCGGATTTCTTGGATTGCCCCGTCCCCGTCTCCAATTCTTCTCGAGGCGGCTTGTGGCGGAGCTGCCGGATGAGGTCAAAGACGTCCAAGATCGGCACCGCGTTCGGGTCGGGGGGCGCAACCTGCGCTCCAGCCGGGCCCGCGGACGTGGCGACCAGGGCGCACGCCAACAGCATCGCGCGGACGTGTGCACTCCCTCCCATGACTCGCTTGGACCGCGAAACGGCGCTTCTGGTTGAAGAAAGTGAAAGCCAAGCTGCAGTCCCGTTTCTGAGGCGCGGGATCGCACCCCCCACCCAGGCCCCGCCTTTCTTGGAGAGGGCCCAACGCCCGCCTGTTGTTAAGCCGCCGTTAAGCCGCCACCGGGAATTCTTGCTTCCCGCCCAGGTGGCGTTCTTTAGGCTGGACGGAGGCGTGCCCGAGAAGGAATTGGATCTGATCGAGGGCCCTGCCAGACAGCGGGCAGTGCCCCGTATCCTCCGGAAGGTCGCTGGAAGAGTCAGATGGAGAGGAGGGATGCCTGCTCAGCCACGATCCAGAGGATGCCCGTGGTGGAGAGTGTCTCCCCGACCACACTTCCCCCCCCGGCTGACCGCCGAAGATCCGGCCCTCGGTGCTCACTCCGGGCTGGAGCGCCCGGAGGGCCGCGGTCACCCAAGTCCGGAGGGACGGAACCGATCCAGCCCCCCTAGCCGTCGCTGTCCAGAAGGTTCGTCTCGGTCGATCGGCCCGGGCTCAGGGTCCCAACGCGCTGGCTGAGACGTTGGTGGCGGAAATGGAGTTCAGGTTCATACGGGACCACTCTGGCCTCGCCGTGAGACATTCGGGGCCCTGCTAATTGGGTTATGCTTAGTCTCAAGGAGGCAGCGGACTCATGCTTAGAGCTCTAGCCACCCTACTCACTTTCGGTCTCCTCAGTCTCCCGATCCTCGAGGCTGCTCCGTATCCGGAGCGCAGATTCTCTCAGGAACCACCTGATCCGTCCCAGGAGCAGGACCAGGGGCCTGGCTACGAAAACTTCACAGCCGAGCAGCTCGACAATCTTCTATCTCCCATCGCGCTCTATCCCGACCCGCTTCTGGCCCAGCTCTTTGTCGCGGCGACGTTTCCGGACCAGGTGGAGGAGGCTGCGCGCTACGTTCGCGCCAACAGCCAGAACGGCGTTGATGACCAGGACTGGGATGTCAGCGTGAGAGCCATCGCACACTATCCAACCGTAGTCGAAATGATGGCCGACCGGATCGACTGGACCACATCCGTTGGCCAAGCCTATGTGAACCAATCCACCGACGTCGCATCCTCCGTTCAGCATCTCCGTCATATGGCGCGCGGTGCAGGGAACCTGCAATCATCGCAGGAGGAGGAGGTTCTGGAACACGACAACTACATCGCGATCACTCCCTATCAGCCGCAATACATCTACGTCCCCTCTTACGATCCGGCCATCATCTACTATCGTCGGCCTGCCTGGGGGCCGGCCCTTACCTTCGGCATCGGCTTTCCCATTGGCGCCTGGCTGAATCTGGACTTCCGTTGGGGCTACGGCGGCGGGTGGGGGGGGGTCTATTACACCGGATGGCGCCGGGAAGGCTGGGGCAGGGATTGTTGGAATTGCGGGTGGATTAACCGGTCCCGTGGCCGCGTGAACGTCGTGAACAACGTCTATATCAACAACCGCTACAACAACATCACTGTAAACAGAAACGTCATCCATCGTGAGGTGAACCCGAACAACCTAGCTCGTTACAATGCTGTCCACCGCAACGTCAGTTACAGCAACGTTCAGGTGAACAACCAACGTGCTAGTCGCTCGAACAGCGGGAACATCGGGCGGACCCCGATTCGAGGGGGGAGTACGGGACCTGCCGTTCGGCCCAGCACCCAGGCCGGTGGCGGCAATCCCCCCGGAGCGCCGCACAAGATCATCGACCGCAACATTGACCGTAACAGTCCACGAATCGATCAGTACCGCGGCCGCGACACGACTCCTCCACACACGGCCAGCCAGCCTGCTCATCAGCAGCGGCCCGCGCCGACACCCGCCCCGCGTGCGGAGAGCCGTCCAATCGCCCCGCAGCCGGCGGCCCGCCGACCCCCTCCGCAGCCGCCGACCCGCCAGGCGCCTCCGCCACCGGTCTATCGGCCCGCCCCGCATGCCTTCAGCCCGAACGAAGGCAACTTCAACCCACGTGCCTCCAGCCAGCGTGGCCAAGCGAGCCGCCAAGCTCCTCCGGCACGGCCCGCTCCTCAGCCGAGAGCTCAGAGTAGACCCGCGCCTCCCCCGCGGGGTGGCGAAAAGAGGAAGCCTTGAAAAACCTCCTTGGCCAAGGGATCGAGACCAGAAAGGGGGATCCGCCAATGATCCATTTCCGGAAGAGGTTCGGACGTTTGGCGCCGGGGACGGCAGCAGTATTCCTTTCCGCCGGCCTGGTTGCCCTCGCCCCTATCGCCCACGCCCAGCCGCCATCACAGAGCACCTTCTCCTCCGCCGATGGCGCGTTGCAGGCTCTCGTTGCTGGCGCCACAGCCAAGGACCGCGAGGCCCTCGCAAAACTCTTCGGCCCAGACTATGCCCAGCTTCTCTCCGGCGACGACGTCGAGGACGCACGGCACCTGGACGAGTTTGCCATTGCCGTCAGCGAATCCGCGCGCCTCGAGAAAAACGGCGATTCCAGGTACACCGTCACAGTGGGCAAAGACAATTGGCCCACTGCCATTCCCATCGTGCAAAAGGACGGAAAGTGGCTATTCGACACAAAGGCGGGTCTCGAGGAGGTTCTCAACCGCCGCATCGGTGAGAATGAGCTCTCCGCCATTGCCACCTGCCGCGCCTACGCGGTGGCCCAATGGGAGTACTACACCGAAGGGGATTGGGACCACGCGGGCGTCGCCGAATACGCGCAGAAGATCATCAGTTCGCCCGGTGCGCACGATGGACTCTACTGGGAGACGTCCGAGGATGACGCACCCAGCCCCCTTGGAAAGCTAATTGCCGGTGCCCAGGCAGAAGGCTATGGCCCCAAGGCGCCTAGTGGCGACGCCGTGGGCAAAGCAGCCGGTACCCAGGAAGCCCCTGCAATCGATCATGCGCCCTATCATGGCTACTACTTCAAGATCCTCACTCGTCAGGGCCCGCATGCGCCTGGTGGCCGATACAGTTACGTTATCAACGGCAATATGATCGCCGGGTACGCGCTCGTCGCGTATCCAGACAAATGGGACAACTCCGGGGTGATGACGCTCATCATCAACCAACAAGGCCGCGTCTACGAGAAGAATCTCGGCCCGAGCACCGCAAAGGTGGCCTCCGCCATGACGGAGTACGACCCGGACCCGACCTGGAAACTGGTTGAGGTGCAACCGTAGGAAAAGCAGTCACGTCGTTGGCCCGGAGACCTGCTCGGCTGAGTTGGGCTGCGGCAAGGGGCCCCCAGACCGCCTCTCGGCTCGTTTCCGAGGCCGCTGCGCCGCTGGAACGCCTTGCCGAGCATCGCATCCCGTGAGTGATGCCCCGGAGAGCGGGCAGCGGAAGCCGGGTAGCACCTCCTCCCCGTCAAGAGTGCCGTCCGGGTCGACCTCACGGACATCGGTTAGCGAGCGGTAACGGACGGCGCGGGCCGCCCGCGGATCGATGACCCACTGCGGCCGTCACGCGGTAAACGAAGGAGATCCTCGTCGGTCACGCCGTGGGTGCTGGCCACGCCATTAGGCATACGCCTCGGAGCGCTTGACCGAACGCGACGCCCGGCAGCCGGTTGCGACCAGCAGAGGCTGCCCAAGGCTATCGGACCTGCCTCGGCGTCGGTTAGTGGTACCGTGGCATCCTGACTCGCCCACATGACGGGCGCTACGGCCAG
>DATMML010000059.1 GCA_035570235.1 Vicinamibacteria bacterium
CCGCGGCCCACGTCTTCACCGAGAACTATCTCTACACCGCCGAGGCTTTCGATCTTTACCTGTCCCGCCTGACCGAAGGCGGGGTCATGAACATGATGCGCCCCGAGTACTCTCCGCCCCGCGAGATGCTGAAGGCCCTCACGACCGCGGTGGGGGCCCTGCGGCGGAGGGGCGCCTCTCGCCCGGCGGACCACATTGTGATGGTGTCCGCTACGAGCGGAAACTTCGTAGCCATGCTCGTGAAGGGGAGCCCCTTCACGGATCCAGAACTGCAGCGGATCCGAGCCTGGGCAAAGGGCAGCCGTCGGTTCGGGATTGCCGCCGCGCCGCGCTGGGAGCCCGACCGGCCGAGCCTGTTCCAGGAATTCCTGGCTCTCAATCGGCCCGGGGAGGAAGCGGCCTTTGTTTCCGCCTACCCCTTTGATATCGCGCCCGCCACCGACGATCGACCGTTCTTCTTCCGCTATTCCTTCTGGTGGCACCTCTTCCCCAGCGATCCCGCCATCTGGGCCGAGGTCCCTTTGATGGAACTCGGCCTCTGCCTGCTCCTCGCCCTCATCGCGCTTGCGGCCGCTCTTTTCGTCTGGGCACCCCTAAGGCACCTGGCCCGAATCGAGGGGCGGCGCTCCCCGGTCTCGCGCTACGGCGTCTTCTTCGCGGGGGCCGGGCTCGGTTACATGGCGGTCGAGATTGCCGCCCTCCAGAAGTTCAGCCTGTTCCTGGGCCACCCCAACTACGCCCTCTCCGTGGTACTGGCGGCCCTGCTCTTCTCCAGCGGGATCGGCTCCCAATACTCCGCCGCCATCGTGGGGGCGGCGGGCCACGTGCGCTTCGTGGGCTATGCCGTGGGGGCGCTCATCCTCGCCGAGTATGAGCTCGCCCTGCCCGGAGTGCTCCCGCATGTGGACTGGCCGTTCCCCCTCCGCTGCGCGATCGTCTGCCTCCTCCTCGCGCCCCTCGGGGCCCTCTTGGGCACCTTCTTGCCCACCGGGCTCGAGCACCTGAAGGGCGAGCAGGCCGCGCTTGTGCCCTGGGCCTGGGGCGTTAACGGGACCTTCTCCGTCCTCGCTCCCGTCCTGGCGGTGGCGCTCTCGATGACCTGGGGAGTCAGCGCGCTGCTGCTCTCGGCGGTGCCCGTCTACCTCGTGGTCGGGTGGTCGCTGCCCCCCGAGCCGACCCGGATCGGCTCGTCCTGACTCCGCCCGCCAGGCCTCCCCCTCGCCCACAGCAGCATCGACGCCAAGGAGGCGCTCAAGGAGAGGGCTAGGGCAAGAGTGGCCCCGGAGGGGTGGTAGCGGACCAGATAGACGCGGTCGCCTCCCGGGGTGGGCAGCGCCCAGGCGCGGTCATCGGCTCGGAGCAAGGGGACGGGGACCCCCTCTGAGGTGGCCTTCCAACCGGGGTGATAGCCGTCCAGGACCAGGATATAGCCGGGCGGGGTGGAGGACCGGATCCTGATCGTGTGGGGATCGATGCGCTCGTAGGCCACGCGCGAGCTCTCGGGGAAGAGCGGCGACGCTACGGGCAGGGCGGGGGGAGCCGACGCCAGGAGGACGGCCTTCTGGGGATCAAACGCCGGGTCCTCCACGCGCGCGCGCAGGCGCTTTGTGTCCAGCTCCACCTCGTGGCGGGGCACAAAGAGGGCGCGGGGCAGGGGATCGCGGATCTCGTAGAGCTGCAAAGGCTCCTTGAGCTCCGGAAAGCGCAGGGTGCGGCGGAGCGACACCAGGTCCGAAGGCAGGGGGGCAAAAGAGAGAACCCAGCGCACGTTGGCCAGGCGGAGCCGGGCATGATGCTGGCGGAAGAATGAAGGAGACACCTCGGACACAGGAAGCGTCGAGCCTTGGGGGGCCCAGCCCGTGCGGTCGACATCGAAAGCTCCTTCGAGGCCGTCGAGGACGTGGGTACGGGGAAGAAGCGACTGGCGGTCCAGGTAGTAGAGCCAAACGTCCGATCCACGAAGTGCGGTCTGGGCATTCCAAGCCAGGCCGGGCGAGTTGGCGACGCCATAGGAGAACCAGCGATAGAGACCCTCCGCGGAGGCCTCCGCTACCGCCCCCTTCATTTCCGGGCGGAGGTCGTAGAAGGATGCCTCGGTCAGGGGATTGAGGCTCGCGTTCACGATCAGCAGGTCGAGAACGGCGAATCCGGCCGCGCCCCGTGACCAGCGGCCGCCCAGCCCGAGCAAAAGGCCCGTGCCCAGGGACAGGAAACCGGTGACCTCGAACGCGACCGGCCAGCCCGTGGCCGCGACGCCGCGCGCAGACGGCCCCGCCAGCAGCGGCGCGAGGGTGCCCAGGAGGTGCGCGGGGGCGTCCGGAGACCACCGGAGAACGGCCGAAGCCGAGAGCAAGAGCAGGCCGGGGACGAGGAGAAGGGCCCAGTGCAAGCCCCGCGCCCTTCCCATCACGTCGAGGGCGCGGCCGGCGAGGAGGCTGATGCCCAGGGTGGCCAGGAAAAGGAACTTCACCGGATGGCGGAAGGGCAGAGCGGCGTGAGGGGGGAGGAGGGCGAGCGGGCCGTAGGCGCCCAGCCCCAAAGCCACGCCCAGCAGCACGAGGAGGTAGAGGCGGGTCGCTCTCCCCGCCCGCGCGGCCAGCAGGAGCACGGGGGGGCCGAGGTAGAGGCTGAGCAGATAGGGGTAGCCCTGGGTGTAAAAGGGCTGGCCCCAGAAACCCAGGTCGGAGAAGGCGTGAACGTCACCGAAGAGCTTCGGCAGCACGGCCTCGAGCAAGACCATGGGACCCGCCGAGTAGTGAAGAGCCTCGGCGGCGGTGAAGCCAGCCGCCCGCGCCGTCCCTTCCAGGACGGTCTGCATCCCCAGGAGGACGGGCGTGGCCATCAGGGCGGCCAGGACCCCCGCCGCCGCCACCCGGCCGAGCCGACGGTCCCGAAGCCAGCGTCCATCCGGGGCCAGGACGAGGGCCGCGACCGCGGTCTGGAACTGGATCTCTACGGCCAGGGTGCTGGCCTGGAGGGCGGCCAGCGCGGCGAGCACGGCCACCCTCCTCCAGGAGGGCTCGGCCAGCAGGGAGAGGAAAGCCAGGACAACCCAGGGTGCCCAGGCGGCCGCCTGCAAGAGAGGCACCAGATTCACGCAGGATAGGACAAACCCGCTCAGGCCGTAGATCGCTCCCGTGGCCCACGCCGACCAGTCACGGGCTCCCAGCCGACGGGCCAGGAGAGAGGCCCCCGCCATGGCGAGGAAGAGGTGGAGGGGCGGACCGAGGGTGAGGGCGGTGCGGACACCCCCCCCCAGCACGAGGAGGAGGTCTATTGGATAGGTCAGCAGAAACGGCGCCCCGCCGTCGGAGGTGGGATTCCAGAGAGGCCACACTCCTTGGCTCAGGGAACGGGCCAGGAACACCAAGTTCGGAAAGTAGTAGGTGGAGATGTCCCGGAAGTAGGGGACCCGATGGGCCAAGCCGCCCCCGAACAACCAGAGCGGAGGTAGCAGGTGCGCGAGAAGGTAGAGGGGACGCCGGCCCAAGCAAAATCCGTGGGTGCGCGATCGCGGAGCGGACTCCATGCTACCACACCCCTTCCCCTTGGAATCGCATGGGAGGCGGCTCCGCGCGCGGCGGCGTCGCCGGAGGAGTCGTTGACAGCACCGGAGGGGAGGGCTAAGGTGCGTCCGCCTGATGCGCTCCTCCCTGGTGCACAGCATCCTCTACGTCGCCTTCTTCGTTTCGGGCGCTAGCGCTCTCGTCTATCAGGTGGTCTGGTCGAAGTACCTGACCCTCTTCGTGGGCGGCACGTCGTTCGCGCACACGATCGTGCTCGCCACCTTCATGGGGGGGCTGGCCTTCGGCAACTGGGCCTTCGGCCGCCTCTCTGACCGGGCGGGCATGGACAAGCTCCTTCTCTATGCCCTGCTGGAAACGGGGGTGGGGCTACTCTGTCTCACCTTTCCCACCCTCTTCGTCTGGCTCTCCGATATCTATCTGGCGGTGGGGAGTCGAACCGGCCTCACATCGCCCCTGAATCCCTTCCTGAAGACCGGCCTCACAGTGGCCTCGATGTTTGTCCCCTGTGCGCTTATGGGGGGCACCCTTCCCGTGCTCGTGAAGTACGCGGTGGAATCCTTGGCCGGGCTGGGGGCGCGTCTCAGCTGGCTCTACTTCATCAACACCGCCGGCGCGGTGGTGGGCTGCGCGCTGGGTGGCTTCTACGTGATCGAGCACCTGGGGCTCGAGTTCGGAATGGTAGGCACCTCCCTTCTGAACATCGGGATCGGGGGAGTCTGCTACCTTCTCTACAAGCAAGCCCGGGGCCCCAGCGCAACCGCTCCCCCCGCGCCCTCACCCCCGGAGGCGGGGGAGGTCTACTCCGGGATCCAGGCCCGGACGGCGTTTTGGTGCATCGCCGTGGCGGGTGCGCTGTCGATGCTCTACGAGCTGGCCTGGGTGCGGATCCTGGTGCTGTCCATCGGGGGGACGGTCCACTCCTTCAGCACCATGCTCATCGGTTTCATCGCGGGCATTGCCCTCGGGGCCGCCCTGGCGGGCTGGCTGCTCCGAAAAGGCCGCAACGCCCTCGCCCTCTTCGGCCTCTGCGAGCTCGGGATCGCGGGGGCGGTGCTGATCCCCTTGTCCCGCTACCAGGCGCTACCCTACGCGTTCTACCGGCTTTCCTCGGCGGTGGCGCGTACGCCCGACACCTATCCCCTCTATCTCCTGCTCGCGGTCGTCTGGGCGGGAATCGTCATGCTCGTTCCCGCCACCCTGATGGGGGCCGCTCTACCCCTGGCCACCCGCGTGTGCATCGACCAGTTCCAGACCTTGGGCCGCAAGGTCGGGAGCGTGTTTTCCGCGAACACCCTCGGCAACGTGGCGGGGGCGGCGGTGACGGGATTTCTGTTGCTGCCCCGCCTCGGCCTCGAGCGCACCCTCATCGTGGGCTCGCTCCTGTCCGGTTTGCTCGCGGTGATCATCCTTTGGGCCTGGCGTCCGGGGGGGAGAGGGTCCCCATGGAGGGCCCTGGTGGAGGCGGCCCGACCCGGGTCCGCGCCGGACGGACCTTCCCTGTGGCCCCTCGTCCTGGCCGGAATGATCCTGCTCGGGGCCTTCCGACTGTGGTCCTATCCGAGCTGGGACGCCCGGCTCATGCAGTTCGGTCTTTACCGCTGGGAGCGCAAGTATGACTTCCCTTCCTGGGAGGCATTCACGGCCAGCCGCGCCGGCGCGCGGGTTCTCTACGCTCGGGACGGTGCCCATGCCTCGGTGACGGTGGAGAGCGTTTCCGTGCCCGCCGGCCCCCCCGACCTGGTCCTGCGGATCAACGGCAAGCCGGATGCCACCTCCGTCACCGATCTTCCCAGTCAGTTGCTGGTCGGTCACATCGGCATGTTTCTCCACCCCCATCCCCAGCGGGTGATGGTGGTCGGCCTCGGCAGCGGGGCCACGGTGGGGGCCGTGCTTCGCCACCCGGGGGTCAGCGTCGATGTCGCGGAGATCTCGCCGGAGGTGGTCGAGGCCGCGGCGCGGTTCGAGCGCATCAACGATGGCGCGCTCAGGAACCCTCGCTTTCACCTTTTCCCTCTGGACGCCCGCGAGTTCCTTCTCCTCCAGCGCAACCGCTATGACGTCATCGTGAGCGAGCCCACCAACGTATGGATCCCGGGAGTGGCGTCCCTCTTTACCAAAGACTTCTACACCGTGGTCCGCGCGCGGCTGGAGCCCGGGGGGCTCTTCGCCCAGTGGCTCCAACTCTACTCCGGGGATCCCCGCATCGTGGCGACCGTCGTGCGCTCGCTGACCGAGGTCTTCCCCTTCGTGAGCGCGTGGATCGTCAGCGACGCGGATCTGATCCTCCTCGCCGGCCGGGAGCGGCCCCCCTTCGAGCCCCGGGCCTTCGGGGAGCGCGTGAAGCAGGTGCGGGCGGGATCGGGCTTCTCGTCTCCCAACGGGATGGTGGCGCTTCTGGACGACCCCCTCGTGATCCTGGCCAGCCAGCTTGCCACCGACCAAGCCCTTCGGCTCCGGTGGCCGGCGGGCAGCGCGCCCGCTCTTCACGACCTTTTCCCGAGCATGGAGTTTGCGGCCGCGCGGGCTCAGTTTCAGGGCGTCACCTATGCGGTGGAGAACGACCTCGACGAGCGGCTCCACCGCACGGCACACGAAAGGCTCTTCCTGGAGGAGTATCTGAGCCGCTTTCCGCTGGACGAACCGGAGGAGGCGCGCATCATCACGTCTTTCAGCCAGCTCTCCCTGGGCTATGCTCATCTCGCGCGATCGCTGGCCGCCAACGCCATCTTGGAGGGCCGGGAAGACCCCGGCCAGGTGCTGCCGTTGGCGGACGAAGTGGTGGCCAAGGCCTACCTAACCCGGGCCTTGGCCGCCGAGCTCGACCGCCCCTCCTCCGCCGGCCGGGGAAAGCTGTGCGCCGACTACTTGCGTGTGGCCACGGAGGCTCTCCGGGGGGCGGCCTCGGTGCTCGTTCCCCCCCCCACACGGGACCTCGAAGCGAGGATTGACGCTTGTGCGATCGAGTTCCCGGGCCGGGCGGAGGAGCTCCACTTGGAGCTGTTCGAGGGCCTGGCCGCGGCGGGGGCCACGGCTCCGGCCCTCGTGCGTTTGAAAACCCTGGATACGGAGGGCGTTCTGGATCGGCTGGGCGGCCGGGAGCGCGCTCGGCTTCTCCTCCTCGGGGCCAAGCTGGAGGTCCAGGCGGGTCGGTTGGACCAGGCGCGACGGCTGGCGGAGCGGGCCGATCGGTCGGATCGCGGCAATCCCGAGGCGTCCCGCCTCCTCAGCGCGCTGGGTTCGCTCTAGGCACCCCGGGGGCGAGGCCGAGCCGCGGGCCAGCCCTGCCCCTTGGCGCGCCCGCCCATCACTCGAGGGTCCGGAGGGCCTTTGCGGGTATGCCCGCCACCAGCGTGTGCGCCGGCACGTCCGCGGTCACGACACTGCCCGCGGCCACGAACGAGCCCTCGCCGATGCGGACCCCGGGCAGTACGGTCACGTTGGCGCCGAGGAAAGACCCGCGGCCGATGATGACCGGCGCCGCCACCGGCGGGAAGTGGCGCTGGAGAGGATGGTCACGGTAGCCCACGTTGGTGTGGGTGAGGATCAGAACCCGCTCGGCCAGGGTGACCTGATCCTCCAGGCAGATGCCCTCGGCGAGGTCCAGCAAGCACTCCCCGCCCAGAAAGCAGTCGTCACCCACCGTGAAGCCACGGATCCCGCGACGATAGAGATTGAAGAAGCGGACGTCGTGCAGGACCACGCGGGCCCCGATTCTTGCCCCCAGAAGGCGGAGCCAGGCGGTTCTAAGGGGGGGAAAGAGGGCCAGTCGGTAGGGAAGGAAGGCGACACTGAAGAAGGCAAACCGCGTCGCCCGAGCCCAACCGATCTCATCGAGAGCCTTCAATGCCCAGCGCCCCTCAACTCCCGTCGGAAGGACAGGAGCTTGGCGAAGTATCTAAAGGAATCGTGCAACCCGCGGACGGTCGAGGCCTTGTCGAAGCGCCGGATGTAGGCGCCCGGGATCTCTTCGATCCGCAGACCCCGCCGCTGAGCACGCACCATGAACTCGGTGTCCCAGAACCATCCCGGGTCCCGAATCTCCTCCAGAACGGGAAGGAGGGCGAGGCGGCGGAAGAATTTGTAACCCGTCTCCGTATCTCGAACGGAGACGCCGAGCATCCGCCGCACCAGGAAGGAATATCCGCGACTCATGAGGTAGCGGTCCAGGCTGCGGACCTGGAAGGCGTAGATCCGCCGCACCGTCGCCACGTCGGCGCCCTTTTCGATGGCCCGCACCAGAGAAGGGATGTAGCGCGAGTGAACCTCGAGGTCTACGTCGAGGTAGCCCGCGATCTCCCCCCGCGCGGCCCGGAATCCGTCGGTCACCGTGGCGCCCCGGCCCTGGTTGACCTCGTGCAGAAGCACTTGAAACTGAAGGTCGGAATGATCCTTCACAATCGAATGGATGAGCTCGCGCGTTCCATCCTGGCTGACGTCGTCCACGAAGAGGACTTCATAGGGCTGGCCAAGGCCATCCAGAGTGTCGCGAATCTCGATGAAGTTGGCGGCCAGAGTCTCTTGCTCGTTGTAGCAGGCCAGCACCACGCTGATTTTCGGGGAGAGAGCCATGCTCAGGCCGAGCTGGCGACGACGGCGGCGATGACCCGGTCCACGTCCTCGTCCGCCAGGAGGGGGTGAAGGGGCAGCCGCAGGAGGGTGCCGGCTACGCGCTCCGTGACGGGCAGGTCCCCTCGGTCCAAGCCCAAAGCGCGACCATGGGGCGAAGAGTGGAGGGGCACGTAGTGAAAGGACGCCATCACACCCCCCGCGCGCAGAGCCTGCAGGCACGCGTCTCGGCTCGCCTCGTCGGGAAAGAGCAGGTAGAAGATGTGATGGTTGCCCTGGCGCTCGGGGACCGGGGTGGGAAGCCGAACGCCGTGCGAGCGGGCCCAAGTCTCGAGGCCGGCCTGGTAGCGAGCGGCCACTTTGGCTCGTCGGGCCTGGATCTCGGCGAACTTGTCCAACTGGGCATCCAGGAGAGCGGCCAGCACCTCGGAGAGGATGTAGCTACTCCCTTCCGCGACCCAGGTGTACTTGTCGACCTCGCCGCGCAGGAAAGCGCTCCGGTTCGTGCCCTTCTCCCGGATGATCTCCGCCCGCGCCGCCGTCTCGGCCTCGTCGAGGACCAGGGCCCCGCCCTCTCCGCAGGTGATGTTCTTGGTTTCGTGAAAGCTCAAGCAGCCCGCGTCACCCAGAGTTCCCAAGGCCTTGCCCCGGAATGACGCCCCCAGGGCCTGCGCCGCATCCTCCACCACCCGCAGGCGGTGAGCGCGGGCAAGGGCGAGAATGGCATCCATATCGGGAGCGACGCCGGCGTAGTGCACGGGAAGGACAGCGGCGGTGCGGGGGCTGAGGCGGCGTTCTAGATCCCCCGGGTCGAGGCCCAGGGTGCGGTCCTCGATGTCGGCGAACACGGGCCTCGCCCCTACCCGGAGTATGGCGTTGGCGGTGGAGACGAAAGTGAAGGAGGGACAGATGACCTCCTGACCGCGACCAATGCCCAAGGCCAGGAGGGCGAGCTCGAGGGCGTGGGTACAGGATGTGGTGAGGAGGACGCGCCGAGCCCCCAAGAGCCGGGCCAGCCGCTCTTCGACCCGGCGGCAGAACG
Source organism: Vicinamibacteria bacterium (assembly GCA_035570235.1). Lineage (NCBI taxonomy): Bacteria > Pseudomonadati > Acidobacteriota > Vicinamibacteria > Vicinamibacteria bacterium. The sequence goes on from DATMML010000059.1 coordinate 9,136, forward strand.
GCCCGTCACCGGCGATGCGGCCGCCCAAAGCCTGGAGGACGCGCTGCTCCTCGGACTCGTCGAACCAAGGAGCGTGGAAGGCCACACCAGAGCCGGAGCGACTCATGTTCATTGGTATTCTTGGCGCGCCCCTCCCGCGGGTCAAGCGAGGACTTGGGTGTCGCTTGTCTAGGGCGATGGTGACGCGCGCGGCCCCGCAAGATCACGCCGAGCCCGTTCGAGGTTTGCCTCCACCGCGGGGTCGGGCCGGAGGGCAAGGGACAATGAGAAATGCCGAATGGCCTCTCCGAAGTCACCGGCGAGGGCGAGGGCTACGCCCAGCTCGCTCTGAGCCACCGCGTTTTCCGGGCGGAGGGCAACCGAGAGCGAGAGCTCCTGGATGGCCTCCCTTAGCTGCTCCTGATCCAAGGCCAGCGATCCCAGTCCGAGGTGGGCGTCCGCCTGGCGCGGATCGAGCGCAAGGGCTCGGAGGAACGAGCCGCGGGCTTCTTCGCGACTGCCCGCCGCGGCCAGCGCGCGTCCCAGCCCGACGTGGCGCATCGGATCCCGTGGGCGTCCAAGCAGGGCGCGGCGCGAGGCGGCGACCGCTCCGGCGGCATCACCCGCCCGGGACATCGCATCCGCCATCTCCGCAAACACGCTCCCGTCGCCGGGATCAAGGGACACGGCCGCACGATAGAGCATAACCGCGCGGGCGTTCTCACCGTCATCCATCCGCTCGCGGGCCTGCACCAAGGGGCTCAGTTCGAGGCCCGGCAACGGGCGCCCGCTGAAACGAACGAACCCCAGAGCCAGGGCCACGCCCAGCCCCAAAGTTCCCGCCGCGAGGGGTAGGAGCGGGCCTCTGTCGTCCCGCCGAGGCTCGGCGGGATCCGCCCCGCGCTTCGGAAAGAACCGCGGATGCGGGCGTCGCAAGGCTCCGAATCGACGGTTGAGGTCAAGAACCGGGCGCTCGAGCAAGTAGTGGGAGGCCGCGGCCAGACCGAACATGAGGGCGTGTTGGCGCATCGGGCCCTCACGCACGAGGATGCTGATGCTCACGGAGTGCCACAGGTACAGGCTGTAAGAGAGCTGGCCGACCCAGACGAGAAGCGGCAGCTCGAGCGCTCGCTTCAGGAGGCCAGGGGTGAGGGCGCCCAAGATAACGAGGACGGCGGCGGCAGCGCTCACCGAGAAGAGAAGGGGGTGCGCCACGAAGTCCGCGATGTCCCGGGTGAAGGCGAGGTAGGCCAGGACCCCGGCGCCGGCCGCCCCGCCCAACACCGTCGCCGAGGCCAGACGACCGGAGGGCGGATGGCGGAAGAGCAGCGCCAGCATGCAGCCCATCAGCAACCCGTCCCCCCGCGTGTCGGGGCCGAAATAGACGCGAAGCCACAGGCCGGGGTCCCCCGGATGACTGGCTAGGAGTAGGTAGCGGAGCCCGAGGGCGCCGGCCACGAATGCCGCAAGGATCAATGCGATGGCATTCCGGGAAAGACGCCGACGGAGGAGCGTCCGCAGACTCAGTGGCCAGAGGAGGTAGAACTGTTCCTCGAGGGCCAGGGACCAGCAGATCGAAACTTCCCCCAGGGGGTACTCGCGCCCGAAGGCGATGGCCACATTCGAGATGTAGAGGAGGGCCAGGACCGCCCACCGCCCGCTGAGTAGCCCAGACAGCCCTGGCTGGATCCAGTGGGTCACGGCCCAGACCACGAAGACAAAGAGGCACAGGGCCGGGGCCAGCCGGAGGAAGCGACGGAGGTAGAACCTCGGAAGCTGAATCGATCCCGAGGTGGCCCATTCCCGAAGCAGGATGGACGTAATGAGGAAGCCGCTCAAGACGAAGAACACGTCGACGCCGAGAAAGCCCCCCCTGAGCGCGTAGTCGTGATAGGCGATGACCATCAGGATGGCGATCGCGCGCAGACCGTCCAGCGATGGTCGGTAGTCGCCCCCGGTGGCGGGTCTCGGCCCCGCGCTATCCGACATGGGGCGGGATGCAGAGCGGGAGGGCCGTCAAGTCGCCGGCGCGGTCTCCGTGACGATCCGATAATTCGGGTCGCGCCGTAGCCGCCAAATGTAGGCGTCGACGACGAAGTGATGGATGTTGATCACGGCCGTCACGAGGAGAAGGCTCTCGGCCCACCCGAACCCGGCAGCCACGTAGGCGAACGGCCAGACCTGGAAGAGGAGAAATCCGAGAAGGAGGCAGGCGAAATAAAACAGGGCGGAGTGGTATGCCCAGCCGTGGAGGTTCCCAGGCAGGCGCTCCCGGTCACGGACGTGGAAGATGATCACGATCGCCAGGTATTGCAGGCCATGGAAGACCGTGGCCCAGAAGAAGGCGTGGACGTAGTTGAGGGCGATCCACCACACTCCATTCGTGAGGACGACCAGCAAACTGATCGCGGGAACGGCTCTACCCCGGGAGCCCATGACAACGAACCAGACCGCCGGCAAGGCCAGGCTCGCCGTCGCCAATCCGCGCACGAGCACCTCGCGCGTGGCCGCCACCGCCGGGGCGCCCAGGGCGGAGGCGGGGACGAACCATTCGATGCCGATACTCGGAGACCCTAGAAAAGAATGAAGGAACGGGGCGAGGCAAGCCAAGCGCAGCAATATCTTGTCTCCCCCCTCCAGCCGGCAGCCGGACCGATAGCAGTACATCGCGGCCAGGCCGTAGGCCTGGGCGGCGTAGTGGTACGGCGACCAGGTCAAGTAGAGCGCCTGGAGGTGGCGCCCGAGCAGGGGAGCGAAGGCGATGGTCAGGGTCAGTATTGCCACCGTCACGATGGGCAGACCCAGGGTCAGAAAGGGCAGGTCCCGGAATGCGCCCGGCTTGGTATAGAGCCGCACCGTCGAGGCCGCGAAATGAGCGGAGTTCGAGACGAGGACCAGCACCGCGAGCAGGGTCACCGTGGACCCTCCCCACGCGAAGCCGGGGACCCCCCAGAACACCGCCGCCGTCACCAGGAGGCTCAAGCCGCCCGCGATCACAAGATAGTCAAAAAGAGGATGCACGAAGGTGCGCCCCAACTGGAGGGGCCAGCGCTTCCCCTGACCGGGTTCTATGGCAGTGGCCATCGTTAGGGTTGGGGAGTGGAGAGGGGGCTGGCCGTGCCTTGGAGCCGCCTCGCCCTCGCGCGCTCCAGGTTGGCGCGGATGGCAGGATCGCTAGTCGCGGCTGCGGCGGTCGCGAAGTGATCGATCGCGAGGTCCAACTGGCCCAGAGAGTCCAGGGCGATGCCGAGGCCGTTGTGGGCGGCCACGTTTCGCGGCTCTCGGGCGACGGCCTTCGAATAGCGCTCTACGGCTTCGTGCGGGCGATCCCGGTCCAGGGCGATATCGCCCCAAGCGATCCAGGCCTCCGCGAGCCCGGGGTCGATTGCGAGGGCGCGCTCAAGAGCCTGCTCCGCGTCATCGTAGCGGCCGGTTTTGGTGAGGAACTGGCCCAATGTGTACCAAGTAGTCGGAGACGAGGGGTCGATGAGGGTTGCCATGCGGCCCTGGCCCACCGCGCGGTCGAGCAGGCCGCGCTCGGCTAGGCGGCTCGCTTGAGCGAGCGGGTTGGGCAGAAACTCAGGAAGACCCCCTGCGGCCACCAACTCACGTGTCCCCACCAAGAATGACCAGCCGAGGGCGGCGAGGCCAAGCACGAAGAGGAGATCGTAGACCCCGTGTCGGTTGGAGGCGCCCGCTCGCCAAGGCTCGGTCGCGCGCGCCCAAAGGGTCGACCAGGCTAGTCTCAACGAGATCCCCTTAAGTCTACCCGTCTTGCTTTTCGAGTATATCGTGCTTGAGGGGAAGGCGGGCGCTTGGCCGGCGGTGGTCGGCGGCGCGCACGCGTCCCCGCCGCCTGTGGACCGTCGGACGATGCTAGCGAACTAAGCGGAGGTTCAGAGAGGCGGGCTCCGGAGAAGATCTGGCGCGCCGCGGTCGCGGATGGGCGCGCGGATCGGGGTCGAGAGCCTCGGCCCGACCATCCGCAACTGTCCGCTGAAGGACGCGCTCAGCGACGGGCGTCCGCCGGACTCCCGCCGCTGTCGGCCGGCAACTCGCGCCGCTCGGTGGGGAGGGGACTCGCTCCCGGCCCGCTTGCTCCTTGAACGCGGTCGATGGCGAACTTCACAGGCTCATAACGCAGGTACTCCGCGAGGTCGATGCCCGCCTCTCGAGCCAGAGGATCCCGGGTGGCGGCATAGCAGTCGCGGCGCAGCAGGAGCCAATTCAGGTTCCAGAGGACATGAGGTTCGAGAGGCCGGAGTGCTTCCGCACAGCTGGAGGTCAGGCTCAGGCGAGAAAGGAGCGCAGCCATGGTCGGCAGGCGGTCGTCTTCGTCGGCATAGAGCGCGAAGGGCTCCCGGACCCTCTGGAACAAACGCGAGGCAAGAGCGGGATCCTGGCTCCCTACCTCGGTGGCCAACCGCAGGGAGGCGACGGTGAGCACGGGCGACGCCCAGGGGTCTTCATGGAATCGCCCTAGGGCCGCTTCTAGGGCCCGCGTCGCCTCCTCCCCGCGGCCCTGTCGCGCCAGAAGACGGGCCAGGATGCCATCGGCCTCCACGGGCTGAAAGGCCCGAAGGCCCGCAATGTAGGGGAGAGCTCCATCGTCTGCCGCCTCCGCCAGGCCGCTCGCCACCAGGGCCAGCTCGTCGGGGGACCGCGGGTCGCGTCCCGTGGCCCGCCAGGATGCCAGGGCGGAGGTCATGTCACCCCCCTGATAGTGAGCAAGAGCCGTCGCCAAGCGCCGCTGCTCCGCGCTGAGCCGGCCCTGGATGAAGGGAGCCTGGCCCGGCCGCGGATAGAAGGCGAGCCGAGCGTCTTCCACCCTCTGCCAGTCCACTCCGCCTCCGACCTCGGGCCGATCCTCGTCCCGGGCGCGCGCGAGGTCTCTGAGCTCGTTGATGCTGAAGAGGCCCGCTCGCCCCACGGTGCGCGCAAAGCCGAACTCGACGTGGTTCAGGTCGTCGGTGTTGATCAGATCGTGCGCGCCGGCCGCGGCGGAGCGGGCAAAGGAGGAGGTGGCCACGAAGAAGGAAAGCCAGCCCTCCAGGTCGGTGACGCGCCAGGTAGACCGCACGGCCGACCGGTAGGGCTCTTGCGCGAGGCGTTGCCGGAGGGAGGCGGCGTCATAGACCAAGGGCTTCTTGGAAGCCACGAGCAGCAAGTCAGCTCCGCCGACCTGCCAAGTCTCCACCTGGGGGAAGACAGAGGTGAGGGTGGCGTAGATCGTTCGTACGGTTCTGGCGTCCACGTCGTAGGCTTGGACCCACTGGAGAAAGATGCTCTCCTCGTCCATGCGGCGCGAGATGGCGTCGTAGTACTCCCTCGTGAATAGGCTCGCGATGCCCGCTCGGTACGGGTTCGACGGCTCGGAGAACACGAGGTCATACTTTTCCCGAGACACGAGGAGGGTCTCGCGAGCGTCGCCAACGGTTATGTGGACCCTGGGATTTGCCATCAGGTCTTGGTTCGCCACGCGGCAGGCACGGGCCACGTCCAGGAGGCGGGGCTCGAGCTCCACCACGTCGGTTCGCTCCATGCTCGGCACGACAGCCAGCCAGCCGGCGGTCTCGCCCGTTCCGAGCCCGATGACCATCGATCGCCGGGGGCGGGGATGCAGCAGAGCCCCCACCATGGCGCTCATCACGGTGGTCGGGGCATCGCCCCGCGCGTTGCCGTCGACTTTCCCGTTGATCACGAAGGCGAGGCCGGGATTCCCGGCCTCGAGGGCCACGCTGCTCTCGACCCCGTCTGCCTCCCACAGCACCATGCGGCGCTGGTAATTGAGCCACCGGTGGAGCTCGTTGGGGGAGTCAAATGTCTGGAGGCTCCGTCCGACGCCGATGCCGCTATGGCGCCACGCCGCCGTGGGGCCCCTTCCCTGGAGCATCACGCCCACGAGGATGGCGAGGGTCACCGGGATCAGGAGGCGCCGTCGATCGCCTTCCTTTCGCGCCGCGACGCCGACGGCCACGAGGCCGAAGGCTCCCAAGCCTGCGGCCGTGGCGCGCCAGGCTCCGGGTGCCGAAAGGAGGGGGACCAGCCCGAAGCCGCCGGCTAGAGAGCCGGCAATGGCGCCCATCGTGTTCCACGCATACGCCAAACCGATCTGCCGGGCGACGTCCTTCTTCCCCTTGCCCAAGAGGGCCACCAGCATCGGAAACTGGATCCCGGCCACGAAGGCTGCGGGCATCACCACGAGCAGGCAGATCACGCTCCAGGCGAGGACCTGGCCCCAGAACAGGGCCACTGCGCCCAGAGGGCGGAGGAGAAGGGCCAGAATAGCCACTCGGTCGCCCAAGGCGTAGGGCAGGGCCAGACAGAGGGCTTCCAGGACGCAGGTGTAGGCAAACCCGACCAGCGTGGCGGGCCCCGCGCGGCCCAGGAGGGAGTAGGCCGTTCCTCCCAGACCGATGCCGAGGAGAGCCACGGCCAGGATGAGCCCGAAGGTGTAGACGCTACCCCCGAGGATGGGACCGAGCATCCGGTACCAGACGAGTTCCATCAGGAAGAACGCGAAGCCGACCACCGCCGCCGCGGTCAGGACGAACCCGACCGGGGCGGGGGGGAGCAGAGGGACCTCCTCACGCTCGGAAAAGGCGCCCTCGGGCGGTTGCGTCCTGGCCACTTGCCGGGCGAGCACCGCTACCGCCAGGTTGACGAGGCAGGCCAGCCAGAGTGTCGAGCGGGTGCCGAAGACTTCAAGCATGAGGAAGGTCGCGATGAAGCATCCGGCGACCGCGCCCAGGGTATTCACACCATAGAGCAGGGCCAGGCTCAGGCGCCCCTCATCCTTGGCAGTGGCAACGCTGCGGGCGGCGGCGGGGAGGGTTCCTCCCATGAGGAGGGTGGGTATGGCGAGCACGAGGCCGGCGAGGGCCAATCGGACCGCCGTCCCCCCCCAAACGCTCAGGGCCAAGGTGCCCCCCAGGCGGACGTAGGCCTGGCGGACCAGCCAAAAGAGACCCGGGGTGACGGCGCTGGACAGGGCCACGAGGGTCTCTAGGCGGGCATAAAGCCAGAGCGGTCGGGGGTGGCGATCCGCGAGGCGACCCAGAAGCAGGCCCCCCAGCCCCAGGCCCCCGATGAAGATCGCGAGCACGGCGGCCGAGGCCGCCGTCGACGCCCCAAAGATAAGCCGGAACTCCCGGAGCCAGGCAATCTGATAGACGAGGGCGCACAGGCCGGACAGGAACAGGAGGGGAGCGACCCGCCAGGCCGCCGAGGTCATGCCGGTTGGTCGACGAACATCCTGGCTACCTCACCCACGCTCGGGAAGGGGACGGGCGCGAGTAGACTACCACAGAAGCACCCCCGGCCCCGGAAGCCCTAGGGCGCCTCCCGGGCCCTCGAGGCCCGGCGAGGGGCCCGGCAAGACTTGACAGGGCGGCAGGCGCGCTGTTAGCATCACCCGACTAAGTGCTAGAGACGCTTAGGTTTTCCGGAAAGGTCTGATGCCCGTTAAGCTCGGCGAATTGCTGCTGAAGGAGAACATGGTCACACCGCAGCAGCTCCAGGAAGCGCTCGGTCACCAGAAAATGAACGGGGGCAAGCTCGGCAAAGCCTTCGTGTCCCTCGGCTACGTCAAGGACGAGGAGATCACGAGCCTGCTCTCGCGCCAGTACGGAGTCCCCTCCATCAATCTGGATCATTTCGAGGTGGACCCCGCCATCATAAAGATCATTCCTGCGGAGACTTCCCGGAAATACCAGATCCTTCCCCTTTCTCGCTCCGGGGCCACCCTCACCATTGCCATGGCCGACCCCACCAACGTCTTCGCCATGGACGACATCAAGTTCATGACGGGGTACAACGTGGAGCCGGTGGTGGCCTCCGAGACCTCCCTCGACGAGGCGATCGAGAAGTATTACGGCTCGACCCGCTCGCTGGAGCTGCGGCGGGAGGCAGGTGGGGGCGGGGGCGGGGGTGGGGGCGGGGGCGGCGGCTACCCCATGCTGGGCGGGAACACGCCCAGTCTGAAGGACGTGATGGACAGCCCCGGCCTCACCATGGACGACATGGCCTCGGTCGGTCTGTCCGAAGTGGACCTCGACTCCATGGCGGATGCGGAGGCGGACGTGGAGACGGTGAAGACCGAGGACGACGAGATCGACCTCGGGAACCTCGCCAAGTCCTCGGAGGCGGCCCCTGTCATCAAGCTCAGCAACGTTCTCCTCATAGACTCCCTGAAGCGGGGGGCTTCGGACATCCACATCGAGCCCTACGAGAAGGAGTTCCGGGTACGGTTCCGGATCGATGGCGTCCTCTACAACGTCATGGCCTTGCCCATGAAGCTGAAGGATCCCCTGATCTCGCGCATCAAGATCATGGCCAAGCTCGACATCTCGGAGAAGCGCCTGCCCCAGGACGGCCGCATCAAGATCAAGATGAAGGTCGAGGACCGGAGCCGGGACTTGGACTTCCGGGTTTCCAGCCTACCCACCCTCTGGGGCGAGAAGATCGTCCTGCGCCTTCTCGACCGCACCAAGCTCATGCTGGACATGACCAAGCTGGGCTTCGAAACGGATTCCCTGGACAGGTTCAAGAAGGCCATCGCGAAGCCCTACGGGATCGTGCTCGTCACCGGCCCCACCGGATCCGGCAAGACCAACACGCTCTACTCCGCCATCGCCGCCCTGAACAAGCCCGACACCAACATCATGACCGCCGAGGATCCGGTAGAGTTCAACCTGCCCGGCATCAACCAAGTCCAGATCCGCGACAACATAGGCCTCAACTTCGCCGCCGCCCTGAGGTCCTTCCTCCGCCAGGATCCCAACATCATCCTGGTAGGGGAGATCCGGGACTACGAGACGGCGGAGATTGCGGTCAAGGCCGCCCTCACCGGCCACTTGGTGCTCTCCACCCTGCACACCAACGACGCGCCCTCCACCGTCTCCCGTCTCGTGAACATGGGCATCGAGCCCTTCCTGGTGGGAACGGCGGTGAACCTCATCCAGGCCCAGCGCCTCATCCGCCGGGTCTGCAACAACTGCAAGGGCGAGGTCACGGACATCCCCTCCAAGACGCTGATCGAAGTGGGCTTCAGCCCCGAGCAGGTGGGTGCCTTCAAGCTGTACAAGGGCCGGGGATGCGGGGTCTGCAACGGGACGGGCTACAAGGGCCGGGTCGGTCTCTACGAGGTCATGGAGATCTCGGAAGGAATCCGCGACCTCATCATGGTGGGCGCGACGGCGGTGGAGATCAAGCGCAAGGCCCTCGAGGAGGGGATGCTCACCCTGCGCCAGAGCGGCCTCGAGAAGATCAGAGCCGGGATCACGACCATAGAGGAAGTGCTCCGGGAGACCGTGCTCTAACGGGTGTCTCGAAAGGCGCGGTGCCGGCGGCCGCGCACGAGGGGGGTTCATAGTGGCGGTCAGTCTTCATCAGCTGCTCAAGAGCATGACGGAGATGCAAGGGACGGACCTGCACGTGACCACCAACTCACCCCCCCAGATCAGGGTGGACGGCAAGTTGCGGCCCATGGACCTCCCTCCCTTGACGGCGGTGGAGACCAAGCAGCTTGCGTACAGCGTGCTCACCGACGCCCAGAAGCATCGTTTTGAGGAGAGCCTAGAACTCGACTTCAGCTTCGGCATCAAGGGGCTGGCCCGCTTCCGGGCCAACGTCTTCATGCAGCGGGGCGCGGTGGCCGCCTGCTACCGAACGATCCCCTACGAGATCCGCGGCTTCAAGGATTTGGGCCTGCCTCCGGTGGTGGCCGGAATCTGTGACAAGCCGCGCGGTCTCGTGCTCGTGACCGGCCCCACCGGCTCCGGCAAGTCCACCACCCTTGCCTCCATGCTGGACAAGATCAACGCTGAGCGCCACGAGCACATGATCACCGTGGAAGACCCAATCGAGTACCTCCACGCCCACAAGAAGTGCCTGGTGAACCAGCGGGAGCTCCACGCGGACACCCACTCCTTTTCCAACGCGTTGCGGGCGGCGCTCCGGGAGGACCCCGACGTGGTCCTGATCGGTGAGATGCGGGACCTGGAAACCATCGAAGCCGCCCTGCGTATCGCGGAGACCGGCCACCTCACGTTCGCCACCCTGCACACGAACTCCGCGGCCCAGACCATCAACCGCATCGTGGACGTCTTTCCCGCCCATCAACAGTCCCAGATCCGAGCCCAGCTCTCGCTGGTCCTGGAAGGAATCATGTGCCAGGCCCTGCTCCCGAGGGCGAGCGGAACCGGGCGCTGCCTGGCCTTGGAGATCATGATCCCCAACGCCGCCATCCGGAACCTGATCCGGGAAGACAAGATCCACCAGATCTACTCCACCATGCAGACGGGCCAAGAGAAGTACGGGATGCAGACCTTCAACCAGAGTCTGGCCAGCCTCTACTTTGCCAAACAGATCAGCCTCCAGACCGCGCTGGGGATGAGCTCAATGGCGGACGAGCTCCAGGACATGATCAACCGCGGTGCCGGCCTGGCCACGCCCCAAAGCGGGGGCCGTCCACCCGTGCGGCCGGGGGCCCGATGAGGGCCCGTGGGCCCGCGGTCAATGGCGCGCGACACCCTCAGGGTGCTGCGTCCAGATAGGAGAAGCCGATGCCTGCCTTCGTATGGAAGGGCAAGACCCGGGAGGGCAAGGTCGTTTCGGGCGAGCGGGTGGCCGACAACAAGGAAGCCGTGTTGGCCCTTCTCCGCCGGGACCAGATCCTGGTCTCCTCGGTCAAAGAGAAGGGCAAGGAGATGGCGCTCCCCAAGCTGGGGGGCGGTGTCGCCGCCAAAGACCTGGCCATCTTTGTCCGTCAGTTCTCGGTCATGATCGACGCCGGGTTGCCCCTGGTGCAGTGCCTGGAGATCCTCGGGAGCCAGCAGGAAAACAAGAACTTCGCCAAGATCCTGCAGACCACGCGCATGGACGTCGAGGGCGGGTCCACCCTGGCCGACGCCATGCGCAAGCATCCCAAGGCCTTCGATGAGCTCTTCACCAACATGATCGCGGCCGGCGAGGCGGGCGGTATCCTGGACACCATCCTCAAGCGCCTGGCCACCTACATCGAGAAGGCGGTCAAGCTCAAGAGCCAGGTCAAGGGGGCAATGGTGTATCCCGTCGCCGTGTTGGGGATTGCCGGCCTTGTGATCGCGGTCATCCTCTGGAAGGTCATCCCCACCTTCGCCTCCATGTTCGAGGGGTTGGGGGCCCAGCTGCCGTTGCCCACCCGGCTGGTCATCTCCGCGTCCAACTGGTTCGTCCGCCTGCTGCCCTTCCTCGTCCTGGGCATCGTGCTTGCCGTGTTCTTCTTCCGTCGCTACTACGCGACCTACGGGGGTCGGCGGACAGTGGACCGTACCCTGCTCCGTCTACCCATCCTGGGGCTGATCCTGCAGAAGATCGCGGTGGCCCGGTTCTGCCGCACCCTGGCCACCCTCATCTCCTCCGGCGTGCCCATCCTGGACGGACTTGAGATAACGGCCCGGACCTCGGGCAACGCCATAATCGAGGACGCGATCATGGCCGTCCGCAAGGGGGTGGAAAGCGGCCTCACCGTGGCCCAGCCCCTCAAGGAGAGCGGGGTCTTCCCGCCCATGGTGGTGCAGATGATCGGGGTGGGCGAGCAGACGGGCGCCCTCGATGCCATGCTCAGCAAGATCGCCGACTTCTACGAGGAAGAGGTGGACCAAGCAGTGGCCAACCTCCTGACCCTCATGGAACCGGTGATGATCCTCTTCCTGGGGATCACCGTGGGGGGCATCGTCATCAGCATGTATTTGCCCCTCTTCGACCTCATCAGCAAGCTGAGCTGAGCCTCTCCCGCGGTCCTTCCGGCGTGGTGGTGGCCGTGGATAGCTCGATGGAGCTACGGCTCAAGAAGCTCATGGCCTTCCGGCTGGTCATGGTCACCACCCTCCTGCTCATCGCCTCCTACCTGGAAGCGGTGTCGGAGAACCTCCTCCCCGTCAACCCCCTGTACTTCCTGATCGCGGCCACCTACGTCCTCACCGTTTTCCACGCCCTGGCCCTGCGCTTCCTGACCGCCCTCAAGCCCCAGGTCTATAGCCAGGTGGTGTCGGACCTCCTGATCATCACCGGGCTCGTCTACACCACGGGGGGAGTGCGGGCGGGTTTCATACTCCTCTACCCCATCTCCGTGCTCTCCGGCAGCGTCCTTCTCCTCTCCCGACGCGGGGGCCTTCTCCTAGCCCTTCTCGCGACCCTCTTCTACGCCGGCACCTTGTGGGCGGTCCGGCTCGGGTTGGTCCCCCCGCAGGGTCTTTCCGACGTCCCCTTCCTTTCCGCTAAGGCGCTCTTCTATTCCATCTTCGTCACGGGGGTGGCCTGCGGGACGGTGGCCCTCATCGGCTCCTATTTGGCGGAGAGCCTCCGCCATGCGGGAGAGAGGCTCGAGGAGGCGGTGGAGGAGGTGGCCGACCTCCGCGGGCTGAACGAGGTCATCGTAGACAGCATCCACAGCGGCCTCCTCACCGTGGACGGAGGGGGGCACATTCTGCACGTCAACACTTTCGGGGAGCACGTGTTGGGGCGGCGGCGGGGGGAGATCCGCGGCCGCCTTCTCCGCGAGATCCTCGGTTCCTGGTTCTTCGATCCCCCCGCCCTCCACGCCCGCGCCGCCGACCGAAAGCTGGCGCGGCTGGAGTTCGACTACGAGCGTCCGGACGGCACGACGTTTGTCCTCGGGGTATCGGTCTCGCCCCTGTCCTCCGGGGAGCGGGAGAGCGGGGGCTTTCTACTCGTCTTCCAGGATCTCACCGAGATCAAGCGGCTCGAGCAGGAGGCCCGGATCAATGAAAAACTGGCTGCGGTCGGGGAAATGGCCGCCCACTTGGCCCATGAGATCCGCAACCCGCTGGGCTCGATCAGCGGCTCGGCCCAGGTTCTGCTGGCGGAGCGGGGGTTTTCTCCCGAGCAGGAGAGGCTGCTATCCATCATCACCCGTGAGTCCAAGCGCCTCTCGGACGCCCTGAACCAATTTCTCTTCCAGGCCAAGAGCTCCTCGGAGCGCTCGGGCCCGGTGGACATCCGTCCGGTTGTCGCGGAGGCCGTGACCCTGCTCCGCAACGGTCCGGAGGTCGGTCTCCAGAGGGTGGTGGAGTTCGTCTCGGATGAAGGCCCCCTCCTCTGCTTGGCGGACCGCGACCAGATCGCTCAGGTCTTCTGGAACCTCGCACGAAACGGACTCGAAGCGATGCCCGAAGGGGGCGTTCTGAAGGTGACCCTGCGACGCTCGGAGGACGAGGTCGTCCTCTCCGTACGAGATCAGGGCCGAGGAATGGGCCGGGAGGAGCAGCGACGTTTGTTCCAGCCCTTCCAGTCCGGAAGCCGGGTGGGCACGGGCCTCGGTCTCGCCATCGTCTATCGGATCGTCCGCGAGCACGGGGGGGACATCGTGGTGCGCAGCTTTCCCTCCTTCGGGACGGAGGTCGAAGTTCGCCTGCCCCTGGTGTCGGCCACGGTACAGGCTTGAGGGGAGCGCGGCTTCGCCCGGCGACGGGGGACCTCCTCGCCGTGGCGGGCCTGCTCCTGGTCGTGGTCGCGGTCTTCTCCCAGGCGGTCTTCACCTCCGCTGTCTTCTATCAGCGCGACATCTATACCTACTGGTATCCGCACATCGAGGTCTTCGTGCGCGCGGTGTCGGAGGGCGCCTGGCCGCTCTGGAACGCCTACGTCGGGTTCGGCGGTCCTCTTCTGGCCGACGCGAGTGTCCAGGTCGCTTACCCCCTGACCTGGCTGAACCTCATCATGTTCCCGGCCGCCTACTACAAGCTCTTCGTGCTCCTTCACGTCTGGGCCGCGGGGGTGGGGCTGTACTTCCTGGGCCGCCGCTGGGGTTGGACGGAGGCCTCCTCATTTCTGGCCGCGACGGTGTGGGCGCTATCGGGGCCTCTCCTGTCCGCGGTCAGCCTCTTCCACCATTTTGCGGGGGCAGCCTGGATCACCTGGGTGTTGCTGGCCCTGGAAGGGCTGCTCGCCAAGCCCTCGGGGCGGGCCGCGATCCTCCTGGGGGCGGCGGGAGCGGGCCAGATCCTAGCCGGCTCCGGTGACATGTGCCTGATGACGGGGATGGCGGTCGGCCTGCGGCTCTTGGTCGTCGCGATCCACGACCCGCGAGCGGCCGTAGCACGGCTCCCGCGGGGAATTCGTCTGGCCGCCCTCTCCGCCGCCCTCGCCCTGAGCCTCAGCGCGATCCAGTGGTGGCCCACGCTGGAGGTCGTCCGCTCCGGTTCGCGTCCGAAACAGCCCCCCAGCACGAGCATGTACTGGTCTGTGCACCCGGCCACGATCGTGGACATGCTCGTGCCCCGCCTCGTCAGCGATCTACCCCTCACGCCGGAGCTGCGCGCCGCCCTCTTCGAGTCCCGGGAGCCGTTGCTGGCCTGTCTGTATCTGGGCCTGTCCTCGGCTTTCCTGGTGGGGGTCGGGCTTCTCTTGGGGGGACCCCTGCGGATTCTCGGCGGACTGGGCTTCGCTTGGTTTCTGGCTGCGGCCCTCGGTCACTACACACCCTTATATCCGCTCCTTCTTCGGGTGCCCGGCATCGGCCTCCTACGCTATCCGGCGAAATACGCGATTCCCACCGCGCTCTTCTGGGCGCTCTTGGTGGGCGTGGGGGCGGAAGCCTGGCGCCGTGCATGGACACCGGTGGAGAAGCGTCGCGGCCTCGGATTGGGCAGTCTGTTCTGGCTATTGGGGCTGGCACTTCTCCTGGCCGCGCTCTGGATCGAGCGCGAACCGGCGCAACTCGATCGGCTCTGGCCATGGAGCTCGGCCATCGCGACGCCGCTTCTCGGGGAGGCCGTGGCTTCAAAGCTTTTGGGAGCGGGAACCCTTGCCTTTCTGGTCAGCCTCCTGGCGTGGGCCCGGACCCGCCGATCCCTCCCCCCGCAATGGCTGACCGCCGGCTTAACGCTCCTGGTTGCGGGTGACCTGGGGTGGGTGGGTCGGAGCGTCAACTCCCTGGGCCCCCCCGAGCTACTCTCCTTCCGACCGCCCCTCGTGGATCGCCTGCGCGTCGCCCCCGACTACCGGATCTACGTGGCGACCTTTCCCGAAGAGTGCGCGCGGCTGGTCCGTGGCCCCCAGGGGTGGGACCCGAACTGGAGCTGGGCTCGAGGCACCGAGGAGATGCTTTATCCGCCGATCGGGGCGCGCTGGGGGCTCTTCGGCAGCTACGACGGCGACTTCTCGGGCTTGGCGCCGGCGGCGTTTTGGCCCGTGACCGCGCTCATGCGCAGCACCGAACTGACGTCGGCGGGACTCCGCCTTCTCCAGATCGGCAACGTGGGGCACGTGGTTTCGGTGGGGGAACGCGACCTGGCCGGCCTCACGCCCTTGCTCGGGGAGCCCTCGGCCTTTGCGTGTCCCCTGCGGCTCTTTCGCGTACCCGAGCCGCTGCCCCGCGCTTATGTGGTGGGGGGCGTGCGATCGCTATCCGACGCGGAGGCGCTGACCCTGCTTCTCGATCCCGCTTTTGACCCCGCCCGAGAGGTCTTGTTGCCTCCGGGGAACGCGACCTCCGGTGCCACCCCGGGTTCGCAAGGGAGCGCACAGTTCGTCTGGCGCCGGGCGGACGCGCTCGAGCTGGAAGTGGAGGCGAGCGCCCCCGCCATGCTCGTCCTAGTCGAAGCGTTCGGCCCGGGCTGGCGGGCCACCGTCGATGGGCAGCCGGTGGAGGTCCTGAAGGCAAACCTCCTCTTCCGGGCGGTTCGGGTCCCCGCCGGCCGGCACCGCGTGGGCTTCCGCTACCGGCCGCCTTCCGTGCTCCGCGGAGCGGCGCTTTCCGTCGCGGGGCTGCTGGCCGGGGTGACGGTGTGGCGGGCGCAGGGTCGCGGACGCGGCCCCAGGGTTGAGGCGGGCCCCCTCCTGGGGATAGGATCAGAGCCCCCAGCATGAGAGCAAAGGCGTGAAGCGCATACTGGTCGTGGATGACGAGCAGTCGATGCGGGAGCTGCTCGCGATCATGTTGCGCCGGGAGGGCTTCGAGGTCGTGCTCGCGGAGAGCCGAACCACGGCCGCCTCCGTCCTCGCCCAGGATCCGGTCGACATGGTGATCACGGACATCCGGCTTCCCGACGGCGACGGAATCGAGATCCTGCGGCACGTCAAAGCGGCGACCCCGGACACGGTTGTGATCGTCATGACCGCCTTCGGCTCGACGGAGGCGGCGGTGGGCGCCATGAAGCTCGGTGCTCACGACTATCTCACCAAGCCCTTCGACGTCGAGGAGCTGAAGATCGTCGTTCGCAACGCCCTCGACAAACAACGGCTTCAGGAGGAGAACATCCGGCTCCGGGCCGAGCTTCGGAGCCGCCATGGCCTGGAGCGCATCATCGGCACCTCCCCCGCCCTCGCGGCCGTGCTGGAAATGGCGAAGGCGGTTGCAGGGACCAACTCCACCGTCCTCATCACCGGCGAGAGCGGTACCGGCAAGGAGCTGGTAGCCAAGGCCATTCATGCCCTTTCCCCGCGGCGCGACGCGCCTTTCGTCTCCATCAACTGCGGCGCCCTGCCGGAGGCCCTCCTGGAGAGCGAGCTCTTCGGTCACGTGAAAGGAGCCTTCACCGACGCCCACCAGACTCGCAAGGGCCTCTTCGAGGCGGCCCACCGCGGCACTCTGTTCCTAGACGAGGTGGGGGAGACCCCCCCCTCGATGCAGGTGAAGCTCCTGCGGGCCTTGCAGGAACGACAGATCCGGAAGGTGGGCGGCACGGACGAGGTCGAGGTAGACGTGCGCGTCATGGCCGCCACCAACCACTCGCTCGAGGACCTGGTGCGGGAGCGTCGTTTTCGAGAGGACCTCTTCTATCGCCTGAACGTCATCCCCCTGCGGATCCCCTCCCTGCGGGAACGCCGCGAAGACATTCCCCTCCTGGCCAACCACTTCCTGAAGCGCTTCAGTCGGGACATGGGTAAGCCCGTGACGTCGATCGCGGACGAAGCCATGGCCCTCCTCGCCCGTTACGACTGGCCCGGCAACATTCGCGAGCTCGAGAACGTCATCGAGCGGGTCGTGGCCCTGGAAACCACGGCTCAGGTCCAGCACGCACGTCTTCTCGACCTGCTTCAACCGCGCTCTCCGAACCTCCCCGCCCAGTCGCTGGGGGATGGCTTCAGCCTCGACGACCACCTGCGGTCGATCGAGGCGGACTTGCTGCGGTGCGCCCTGAGCCAGGCGGGGGAAGACCGGGCGCTCGCCGCCAAGCTGCTCGGAATCACGCGTCGCTCGCTGCGCTATCTGGTAAGCAAGCATGGCCCGGGAACGGCCCCGGTGACAAAAATTGACGCTTCGGGCAAGAAAATGTCGGAAAGTTGAACCACCGCAACACATCTAGTCCAGTTGATTCAATCACTTACGGGTCCTGCTAGTGGGCACTGTCCTTGCAGTGTTGGGGGTTGGCTGTTCGCCATGTTCGAAAGGAGAACAATGACTAAGAGGGAATCAGGGTTTACCCTGATCGAGCTGTTGATCGTTGTCGCGATTATCGGAATTATCGCGGCGATCGCCATCCCCAGCTTGCTCAGGGCTCGCGTATCCGCTAACGAGTCGGCGACGATCGGCGACACACGGACGGTCATCTCCGCTCAGGCGGCTTATCAGTCGTCCAACGCGGGGTTCTACGATGGTAAGTTGACGTGTCTGGTGAAGCCCAGCGGCGGTTGCATCCCCAGCTATCCGACCAACGCACCGACGTTCATCGACAGTCAGATCGCCGCCGTGACCCCCAAGTCGGGTTACACCCGAAGCTACAACCCGAGCGCAGTGCCGGCTCCATTGCCGCCGACGGCCTCGCCGACAAGCGCGGCCGCTTACGTCTACGGCTCTACGCCTGTGAGCGTCGGGCAGACGGGCGTTCGAGGTTTCATGGGTGATTCCAGCGGGTTGCTGTGCTACACACCGTCGGGCGGGATGCCTGGACAGGTGGCCGGCCCCGGGATAGACATCACCACCTGCACGCCCCTCCAGTAAGCGGGGGCGCTCACCAGTTCACAAAGAGGGAGGGGTTCAGACGCCCCTCCCTCTCATTCGGGCTCGCTAGGCCCAGTTCCGGGCCATGGGGAAGGTTATGTCCTGGCTAGCCGCGGACGACGACGCCCTCCACAATTTCAAGCTGCGCACCGTCACCGCGGAGACGGGTTTCACCCTCATCGAGCTCTTGATCGTGGTTGCGATCATCGGGATCATCGCGGCAATCGCCATCCCCAGCTTGCTCCGGGCGCGCGTGTCCGCAAACGAGGCGGCGACGATCGGCGACATCCGGACCGTCATCTCTTCTCAATCGGCTTATCAATCCTCGAATGGCGGCTTCTACGAGGGCAAGTTGACCTGCCTCGTGCAGCCCAGTGGCGGGTGTATCCCCAGCTATCCGACCAACGCGCCGACGTTCCTGGACAGCCAGATCGCCGCTTTCACGTTCAAGACCGGTTACACCCGTAGTTTTGTCGCCGGGCCGGTTCCTGCTCCGCTGCCCCCCACCTCCTCACCCTCCAGCTCCACCGGCTTCACCTACTTCGGTACTCCGCTCGTCGTCGGTCAGAGTGGGGTACGGGGCTTTGGGGGCGATTCCAGCGGACTGGTGTGCTATACCCCTTCGGGAGCAGCGCCGGCGGTGCTGGCCAACGGCACGCTTAACGTCGCGAGCTGCATCCCCCTTCAGTAGGCCGTCGTCATGCCGCGACTTGGCAGGTGGAGACCCCTGCCCTGGCCACAAATTGTCATGGCCCTGAGTTCCGAAATTCGGCGCGGCTTCGTTGAATCAACAACTTACGGCTCTGGTTGAGGGGCATTGTCTTTGCAAAGCGGGAGTTCGTGCTATGCGGCATTTTCAGAGAAGGAGGTACCAGTGAAGAAGGAAACAGGATTCACTCTGATCGAGCTGTTGATCGTTGTCGCGATCATCGGGATTATCGCGGCGATCGCCATCCCCAGCTTGCTCAGGGCTCGCGTATCCGCCAACGAGTCGGCGACGATCGGCGACACACGAACGGTCATCTCCGCTCAGGCGGCCTACCAGTCGTCCAACGCGGGGTTCTACGATGGGAAGTTGACGTGCTTGGTGAAGCCCAGCGGTGGTTGCATCCCTAGCTATCCGACCAACGCGCCAACGTTCATCGACAGCCAGATCGCCTCCGCAACCCCCAAATCGGGTTACTCACGAAGCTATAACCCAAGCGCGGTGCCGGCTCCTCTGCCCCCGACGGCCTCGCCGACCAGCGCTGCTGCCTACACGTACGGCGCTACCCCGGTGAACGTCGGGCAGACGGGCGTCCGGGGCTTCATGGGCGATTCGAGCGGCCTGCTGTGCTACACACCGTCGGGCGGGATGCCTGGCCAGTTGGCCGGCCCCGGGATAGACATCACCACCTGCACGCCCCTCCAGTAAGCGGGCGCCACCAGTCCAAAAAAGGGAGGGAGGGGGCTCACACCCCTCCCTCCCTTCCAACGCCAGCCCGGCCCACCCAGGGCTGGCTCAGCCAGCCACCGAAAATCGGTGTGTTTACTGCCTCGTCAAAAAATGTCACAATCGTGGCGCCGCTCGCCATATCAGGTCGCTGCGAATCAATGACTTACGGGCATCCTCCGCGGGCATTGTCCTTGCAGGAGTCAGAGGTCGTGCTGGTCGCCAGCCTGAAAAGGAGCGCAATGAGGAAGAAGAGGGAAGCAGGGTTCACCTTGATCGAGCTGTTGATCGTCGTCGCGATTATCGGAATTATTGCGGCGATCGCCATCCCCAGCTTGCTCAGGGCTCGCGTATCCGCCAACGAGTCGGCGACGATCGGCGACACACGGACGCTCATCTCCGCTCAGGCGGCTTACCAGTCGTCCAACGCGGGCTTCTACGATGGTAAGTTGACGTGTCTGGTGAAGCCCAGCGGCGGTTGCATCCCCAGCTATCCGAGCAACGCGCCGACGTTCATCGACAGTCAGATCGCGGCCGTGACCCCCAAGTCGGGTTACACCCGAAGCTATAACCCGAGCGCAGTGCCGGCTCCATTGCCCCCGACGGCCTCGCCGACAAGCGCTGCCGCTTACGTCTACGGCGCTACGCCTGTGAGCGTCGGGCAGACGGGCGTTCGAGGTTTCATGGGTGATTCCAGCGGGTTGCTGTGCTACACCCCGTCGGGCGCGATGCCCGGACAGGTGGCCGGCCCCGGGATCAACATCACCACCTGCACGCCCCTCCAGTAAAGAGGGGCGGCGGCCCGGCCCCGGTCACCGATGGTCGGTTGGTGAGTTATTCCCTGCTTGTTGCGAGCCAACCGCCCTGGTATCGGGAGCTGGGGCGGCTCCGTTCTCGTCCCAAGAATTCTTCCGTTGGGGATGGTAGCCCCTCGCGGTCGCCCCCCGTTCCCCGCCACGAGCGGTATCGTGTACCGGGTAGCGTTCTCAGGTACCCTGTCGCCGGAGAGGCTTTCACCGCGGACTTGTTCAGGCAGCATCGGTTTGGAGCCCCTTTGATCCGGAACGGACGAACGGCCGAGGCTCGTGCGGCCACCTCGCTCGCGCCCGGAGTTGGGCCCCAATCGGGTTTGGGGAGGCTGGCCGGCATGGCTGAACGGAGGTCGATCGCGAGCATACCCCTCGTTTGCCCAAGCTGCCGGGCCTCTCTCACCTACCCCCAAGCCGGAGACGTGGAGTGCGGCCACTGCAGGGCCCGTTTCGCGCAGAAGGACGGCATCCTACGCCTCGTTTCGGGGGCCAATGCCACTCCGGGCTTTGACCCCCACTACTTCCCGTTGCTCTCCCAAGTAGAAAAGGAGCACTTCTGGTTCGTTGTCCGGCGCGAGGTGATCCTGGATGCCCTGACGCGAACCGTCCCCGACCTTCGAAGCCGGCCCCTCTTCGACATCGGTTGCGGAAGCGGGGGCTTGCTGGCTTTCCTCTCCGAGGCCGGGGTCCCCGTTGCGGGGGCCTGCGATGCCTATCTGGAAGGGCTTCAACTTGCGCGTGAGCGGATCGACCTGCCTTTTTTCCTCGTGGACGAGGGACGGCTCCCTCCGTTGGGGCCCGGCCAGCCGATGATCGGGATGTTCGACGTCCTCGAGCATATTGATGACGATCAAGGGACCCTGGACTGGGTGGCTTCCGTACTCGAGCCGGGAGGCGCCCTGGTGCTCACCGTGCCCGCCCACCCCTTCCTTTTCGATGAGACGGATGAGATCGCTCATCATCGCCGCCGCTACCGGCGGCGGGAACTTCGCGAGAAGCTGGAAAAGGCGGGCCTCCAGACCCAGCTCATCAGTCATTTCATGGCCACCCTCGTCCCCATGCTGGTGGTGCTGCGCTGGCTGGGACGCCGACTCCGGGGCGGGAGGCAGGCGGTCATGGAGCGGCGGAGTGCGGAGCTCTCCATCGTGCCCGTCCTCAACGACCTGCTGCGCACGATCCTTCGCCTGGAGCGTTACTGGTTGCGGATGCTTCCCTTGCCCTTCGGGTCGTCTCTGGTGGCGATAGCCACGCGACCTGCCGAACGATGACGACC
Source organism: Vicinamibacteria bacterium (assembly GCA_035570235.1). Taxonomy (NCBI): domain Bacteria; kingdom Pseudomonadati; phylum Acidobacteriota; class Vicinamibacteria; species Vicinamibacteria bacterium. Next base: position 30,576 of record DATMML010000059.1, read on the forward strand.
TTGGGGGTCACGAGAGCGGGTTCGGCGCACGATCTGGGCGTCGGCGAACGGTGGGCCCGGAACCCGCCCGGAGCGGAGCATCCTTCCCCCGCCGCCCGCCCGTCGGGCATTGCGGGCGGAAAGGCGGCCGGCTAGCATGTCCGCGGGGGGTGGGACCGGCACCTCTGTTAAGTGCGTTATTCTGCAGCCCTCATACATCCCCTGGCGTGGCTACTTCCATCAGATTCACAAGGCCAACGTCTTCATGTTCTTCGACGATGTCCAGTATGACCAGCGGGGCTGGCGCAACCGCAACCGGGTCAAGACGGCGAAAGGAGTGCAGTGGCTCACCGTCCCCGTGCTGAAGCGGGGGCTCCGCGCCGAACAAACCCCGATCCGGGACGTCAGGATGTGCTGGGACCGCCCCTGGGCGCACAGTCACTGGACGACCCTCCTCCACGCGTACGGGCGGGCCCCCTACTTCAAGAAATACGCCCCCTTGGTCGAGTCGTTCTACCGTCGGCGCGACGAGTTCCTCGCCGACTTCACGATCGACACCACCGTAGCCCTGGCTCGGGAGCTGGGCATCCAGCACACGCGCTTCCTACGCTCGACGGAACTCAAGGTTTCCGGCACCAAGACGGACCGGCTCCTCGCCCTTCTGAGCGAGGTTGGTGCGGATCACTACATCAGTGGGCCCTCCGCCCGCGACTACATCGACGAAGAGAAGGTGCGGGCCGCCGGCGTCACTCTGGAGTACATGAGCTACGAGTACCCTGCCTACGAGCAATTGCACCCGCCCTACGACCCCTACGTCTCGTTGCTCGACCTGCTCTTCATGAAGGGGCCGGAGGCGCCGCGGTACATCTGGGGCGATGAGTGAGGCGGAATTGACGGAGCCAGAGATCGCCGGCCGCGCTCCGGAGTTGAGCATCGTGACCACCCTCTACCGCTCCGAGGCGACGGTCACGGAGTTCCACCGCCGGGCGGTGGCCGCGGGGGAGGCTCTCCGCAGGTCCTTCGAGATCGTGTTCGTGGATGACGGCTCCCCCGATGGGTCCGCCGAGATCGCGAGGGGGATCCAGCGCCTGGACCCCCGGGTGGTCCTGGTGGAGCTCTCGCGCAACTTCGGGCACCACCCGGCCGCGGTCGCGGGGCTGCGCTACGCGCGGGGAGAGAGGATCTTCATCCTGGACGTCGACCTCGAGGAGCAACCCGAATGGCTCTCCGACTTTGCCGCGGAGTTCGACCGCCGGGGGGCGGATGTGGTCTTCGGGGTGAGCACCAACCGCAAGGGCAGCGCCTTGAAGAGGTACGCGGGAGCCGTCTTCTGGAAGCTCTTCAACGTTCTTTCCGATACCCATGTTCCCGAGAACCCTTGCACGATCAGGCTCATGAGCCGGAAATACGTGGACGCCCTCCTCACCCTTCCGGAGAGAAACCTGTTCCTGGCCGGTAGCTATGCCTGGCTCGGCTTCACGCAGGTGCCCTATCCGGTCGAAAAGGGCCAGCGATCCACGCCCTCCACATATACGCCCTCCCGCTTGATCGGCCTCTTCGTGGAAGCCATAACCTCCTTCACCAGCTACCCCCTGCGGCTGATCTTCCTCGTCGGGGTGGGGATCGCGGCCACCGCCCTCCTCGCCGGCCTGACCCTGACCGCCTGGAAGCTGCTTCGCCCGGAGGCGATCTCCATGGGCTGGCCCTCGCTCATGGTCTCCATCTGGTTCCTGGGGGGCGTCATCATCGCTTTCCTGGGGGTCATCGGGCTCTACTTGTCCAAGGTCTTCAACGAGACCAAGAGCCGGCCCCTCTACGTTGTGCGCCGGGTAGAGCGCCAGACGGGAGCCCCCTCCCCTGGGAAGGGGTGATTGCCGGCGGACATGGGGAAGCACGAGCTCGACCAGTTCGGAGGCGCGTACGGTCCCGCGTTCAGGTTCCACGAAGAGAACCTCTGGATGCTCTCGTGGTACGCGGAGCGGATGGTGCGGGCGCTGGAGACGCAGAACACGCGTTCCCTCGTCAGCCTGGGCATCGGCCACCAGGTGGTCAGCGGGGCCATCCTCAAGTCGCTGGGGCGAGGCCTCCGTGAGTACACGATCGTGGAGGGCTCCCCGGCGAGCATCCAAAAGTTTCGGGAGAGCACGCCCTTGCCGCCGAACGCGGCCGTGGTCAACGCCCTTTTCGAGGAGTACGAGCCCGCTTCCCCCGTGGACGCGGTGGAGATGGGCTTTGTCCTCGAACACGTGGAAGACCCCCTGCTCGTCCTCCGCCGCTACGCGCGCTTTCTGAAGCCGCCCGGCACCATCATCATTGTCGTGCCCAACGCCCGGTCCCTGCATCGGATGCTGGGGAACGCGGCCGGTCTCCTCGACGACGTGCACCAGCTGAGCCCCTACGACCTCCAGCTCGGACACCGGCGGTACTTCGATCTCGACTCGATTACCGCGCTGGTGAAGGATGCCGGGCTTCGGATACGAAGAACCGAGGGCGTCTTTCTGAAATGTCTGACCACCGCCCAACTGCAGGCCCTGGAGCTCAGCCCGGAGGTCCGGGAGGCGTTCTTCAGGGTCGGGGTCGCCTATCCCGAGATCTCGAACGCGATCTATCTCGAGACCAGCCTTTGAAGGAGAGGGGAGGCGGGGGGGGAGCTCCAGAAGCTGGGGAAGGCATGTTCTCCGCCCTGGTCGTGTCGGGCGGAGGATTCCAGGGCCTGGGCTTGATCCGCTGCCTCCGCGAGTCGGCCGCCGTCCGGGTTGTGCTCGCGGATTGTTTTGAGGAGAGCATCAGCCGGTATTTTGCGGACAGCTTCCATCCGGTACCGCGGATCGCCGACACCCAGAACTTCTTGGCCGCGCTCCTCGGCATTTGCGAGAGGGAAGGGGTACGTATCGTCCTTCCCTCCACCCAGCATGAGCTCCTAGCTCTGGCCGAGGGCCGGCAGCCCTTCGCGGCGCGGGGAGTCTTTGTGGGGGTGTCGGATCCCGGCTTCTTGCGGCTGGCCGGGAACAAGCGCGAGCTCTACGAGTTTCTCGGCGGGGCGGGGCTGCCCACCCTGCCCGTCGTCGATTTGCGCCGGGAGGCCCGCCCCTTTCCGCTGATCGGGCGGCCGATTGCGGGGTGGGGCAGCCGGGGGACCCTGGTGCTGCGGTCGGAGCGGGACCTCGAGGGCCGGGAGGTGGACGAGGTCGCAGAGAGCCACCTTTGGCAGCCCTATCTGGAGCGGTTCGAAGAGCTGTCGGTGGACTTCGCTCTCGACGGCGCGGGCGAGGACTCTGGATTCGGCGTACGGCGAAGGGCTCGCACTTCGGGGGGGTTCGCGGTGATCAGCGAGACCGCGGAAGACCCCGCGGTGGAGACGCTGATGCGGCGGTTCACGGAGCTTGTGAAGACCAAGGGAGCCCGGGGGCTCTTCAACGTCCAGCTCATCCGGGAGCGGGGGAAGCTCTATTTCTCGGATGTCAACCCGCGGATCGGCACTTCGGCTGTGCACTGGTGTGGGACGGGCTTCAACCCCGCCCTCCATCTTTGCGGTTTCGTGGATCGTCGGCTCCGGGAAGGCCTGCGCCCGCCCCCGTCTTCGGGCCGGCGGATGGTGCGCTACCTGGATCAGTTCTGGATCGACCCCGTGTCGGCCGCGGTCGAGCCGGCAAGAGCGGTCGTTTTCGACGTGGACGACACCCTTATCCACCACAAGAGGTGGATCCTCGGCAAGCTGGAGCGCCTCCACGAGGCCTTCCCCGACGAGCTGCCGGAGCGGGGGCTTTTTCTCTTGGAGGCGGCCCGGCTCGTGGAAGAGGGCCCCCGCGCCCAGCTCTTCGACGAGCTGAAGGCACGCTTCGCGCTGGGACCCGACCTCACAGCCCAGCTGGTTCAACTCTATCGAGCGAGCGTCCCCCACCATCCTCCGGTTTTCCCGGACGTGGCGCCAACCCTGGCAAGCTTGAAGCGGAGCGGTCTCAAGCTCGCCGTCCTGACCGACAACCCTCCGGAGTCCCAGCGGCTGAAGCTCGAGGCGTCGGGTCTCTCGGCTTGGTTTGACGTCGTGGTCTACTCGCGGGAGGCGGGGGCAGAGAAGCCGAGCCCGGAGGGCTTCGCGGTGGTCGCGGAGCGCTTGGGGATCCCGGCCCGGGCCTTGGTCATGGTGGGGGACAATCCCTACCGGGACGTCCTGGGCGCGGCTCGGGCGGGCTACGGCGCTTGCTACCTGCTGCGCCGGGCGGGCGGATTCTTCAACTTCGATCCTTCGATCTTCAAAGAGCTCTCCGAGGACGGCCCAGAGTTCCGGGTCATTGACACCCTGCAGGGCCTCCTTCCCTTTCTGGGGGCGTCGCCGGCCGGCCTATCGGGATAGGTCCGGGCGGATCCCCGACGGCGGTCCTGCCTCCGGCGCCGGGGGTCGGGAGGACGATGGCCGCCATCCGAGGAAGGCAATGACCAGGGCCGCGGCCAGGCCCACCGCCAGCCCCCTCCGGAGAGAGGGGGGCCGATAGGTCATCACCACGTGACTCTGGCCCGCCGGTATGGCCACCGCTCGGTACCGTCCGTTGGCCCGGAGGACGGGGACCGCAGAGCCGGCCACCGTTGCCGTCCAACCAGGCGCGTATCCATCCCGGACCACGACCATCGTCGGACGGTCGGCCTCGGTCTCCATGACGATCTGCTCCGAGGATTCCTGGATGGAGAGTATGCGGCCCTCCGCCTGGGGCGTCTCGAGTCCCCTCCCTTCCACCGCTACCGCCCCCTCGATTTGCAGGCCGGGCCCGCGCGCCCACTGCTCCGCTTCCTCCCGCGTACTCGAGGGATGGACGCGGTGAGCCACGAAGCGCAAGGGGAGAGGGTCCCGCACCGAGTACAGATGGATCTCCAGGGGCCTAATGGCTTCGGGGGCCAGGAGCGCGCGTGGCTCGAGCGCCGGATGCTCGAGGGGGTCGAGGCTGAGGACGTGGGCGACTCCCGCCTCTCGCAGCCGGTCGATGATTCCGGGAAGGAAGAAACAGCCTTCGGCCTGAGGTGAGAGAGCCCGGTCCACGGGCACGGACATCGTGAGATCGGGGCTCAAGGCCGTGGGGACGAGAAGCCGGAGGTTGAAGTTCGGAGTCAGGGTGTCCCGGAGGGTGGCGAAGGTCCAGATTTCGTGGTCCTCCGGCCTTTCCGCGCGGGCCCGAGGGTAGGCCGGGCTCTCTCCGACGTTGCACGTAAAGAGGCGTCCCCTTGCGCGCAGGAGGGGGGCCAGATCCGCGACCTGGGCACTCGGCTCGTAGAAGGCGGGCGTGACCATGGGGTTCAGGCCCGCGCCCGTCCGCAGCAGGTCGGCGGCGATGAGGGCGCCCGCGGCCAGGACGCCCTTAAGGGGGGCCAGCCGCTGGGTCAAGACCAACACGGCCAGGAGACCCGCGGCGAGCGACACCGACCCCCCGAGGGCCGCGTCGTGCAGAATCAGCCGCAGGCGGTCGACCCGGAGCGCCCAGGCGTAGTCGGGAGGGAAGAAGCCGCCGAGAAACCACCGGGCCCAGTCCGGCCGGGCCCAAGACACCGCGGGCAGGGCCACAAAAACGACCCCCAGCCCCCCCGCCAGTCCCGCCAGGGCCCGCCAGGCCCGCCGCTCTCCGCGAGCGAGGGCTTCGAGTCCGAGGGCGGTGAGGAGGGCCACCGCCAGATGAACAGTGAAGAAGGCCTTGCAAGGATAGCGCCCGCGGTGCAGAACGGGTACCGCCTCCACCAGGAGCCGAAGGCCCCCCCAGCGACCCAAGCTCACGACGAGGGCCAGAAAGGCCAGGATCAGGATCCGGCCGCGATACGCCCGGCCGCAGAGCCCGCCCACCGCCGCCGCGCAGAGCGTGGCCAGCCCCAGGTAGAGGCTGAGCAGATAGGGAAACCCGAGGGGAAAGAAGTTCTGCCCCCACCAGTGGTTGGCCAAGTTGCCGAGGTCGCCGTAGAGATTTCCGATGACGACCTGTACGAGGGTCAGAGGGTGGATCGAGTGGGCGAGCACGACGTCGATCGGGAACCCCGCGCCGCGCGCGCTACCCTTCATCAGGTCGTTCATCAGCAGGAGGGTCGGTGCGGCCAGACCCCCTCCGAGGATCAGGGCCGATCCGATCCGCAGCCATCCCGGGCGCGGCCGAGAGGAGGCGGCGAGAACAAGGGCGAAGAGAAGAGCCTGCGCGACGACCTCGAGCGCGGTGGTGGAAAGAATGATGGCCACGAGCAGCGCCGCTCCCGCAACGTGCCGCGCAGAGCCCTGCGAAGCGCGGAGCAAGGCGAGGATGACAAGCGGAGCCCAGGCCACCGCGAGCAAGTAGGCGTAAAGGTTGAGGGCCGAGAGACAGAAGCCGCCCAGGGCGTAGACGATGCTGGCGCCGCCGGCTGCCGGTCGGGACAGGCCGAGACCGCGGGCCAGGGCCAGAAAGGCCAGGGCCGCGAGCGGAACATGGAGGGCGAGGAGCAGGGAGAAGCCGCGTTCGTCGGGGAGGAGGGCTTGGAGGAGGTCGAGGGGATAGGAGAGGGTGGGGACGGTGAGGGGAACTCCTTGGTGCACGAAGGGGTTCCAGAAGCGCAGCTCCAGGCCGCGTAGGCCCTCCACCGAATAACGGCGCAGGGGAAAGAAATGGAGCGACAGGTCTCGGAAGTAGAAGCTCCGGCCCGAGAGTACTCCCTGAACGAAGGGGAGAAAGGATACGCCGCCGACCACCGCGGCCGTCCCCACCCTGGAAAGGAGCGTCTCACCCTTGGGGAGTCGTGGAAGCATCGATCAAGCCAGAGACCTCCGGGGACTCTTCCGATCCACCGCGGCCAGAGTGACCGTCCGCGGTGACATGTCTCGAGCCACCGGACACTAGGCCACGTTACAACGCACACCACATCGCACATGGCCGGAAGCGCGGGCCACCGGTGGCGTGTCAGTCTACCAAACTATGAGACGGTGCCTTGCTGGACGACGGTTTGGCGCCATTCTTCGCTCACGCTATACTCAGCTCCACGCCTTTTTTTGGAGGCCGAACCTGCTACGGGTGCCGCGCCATCGCCACCACCACCGGCCCGGCACACGAAGACTCGTGGGGCCGCGGCCGGACGCACCCGAAGAAACGTCGCGCCGGGCGCGCCATCGGGTCACCCTCCACCCGATCGGCCCCCGGCTCCCCTAGCCGGGGCCGGAAGACAATGCCCGGGACAACCGTCCTCGAGATCGAAGGCCTGAGCAAATCGTATCGGGTGGGGCACCTTCGTCCGATCTATCGGCCGGCCCTGTTGGACTTGTCGCTGAAGGTGGAGCAGGGAGAGGTCTTCGGTTATCTCGGACCCAATGGGTCGGGTAAGACCACGACCCTCAAGGTTCTCATGGGCCTTCTGCACCCCGACCGGGGCTCGGCTTTCATCTTGGGGTCGCCCCTGTCCGAGCGAGCATGGCGTTATCGCGTGGGGTACCTTCCCGAGCACCCGTATCTCTACGACTATCTGACCGCGCACGAATACCTCGACTACATCGGGCGTCTCTTCGGCCTCTCCGCCGCCGTCCGGCGGGATCGAGCCCGGCAGCTCCTGGACCTTCTCGGCTTGGCGCGCGCGGCCGACCTGCCCCTTCGCCGGTTCTCCAAGGGGATGGTGCAGAAGACGGGCATTGCCCAGGCCCTCATGAACGAGCCCGACCTCGTTTTCTTGGACGAGCCCATGTCGGGGCTGGACCCCATGGGCCGGAGGCTCGTCCGGGACCTGATCCTGGATCTCAAGCAACGGGGTAAGACGGTCTTCTTCTCGACCCATATCCTGTCCGACGCGGAGACCCTGTGCGATCGAGTGGCTCTTCTCCGGGGGGGGCGGCTGCTGCGGGAAGGTCGGCTCGACGAGATACTCGAGCTGACCACTTCCGCAATGGAGGTCCTGGTGACCGGAGTCGACCGCAGCGTCCTGGAGGCGCAGACTGGACTCGTGGCCAAGAGTGCGGTCGGGGAACGCTGGCGGCTGGAGGTGGCCGAGGACCGGCTGGGGGCGATCGTGGGGGCGGTGGAGCGGTCGGGGGGCAGAATCCTTGGCGTCTCGCCCATCCGGCAGTCCCTGGAGGAGTACTTCTTCAAGGAGATGGCCGCCGACCACGAGGTGCCGGTAGGAGGGTTCGGGGATTGAACCGCCTGATCGCCGTCGCCGCGAACACCTTTCGAGAGACGGTGCGCGAGCGCGTGCTCTACAACCTGGTCTTCTTCGCCATCCTCATGACCCTCTCCGGGCTCCTGCTCGGTGAACTCTCCATACGCCAGGACGAGAAGATCATCAAGGACATCGGTCTGGCCGCCATGGACATCTTTGGGACCCTGATTGCCATCTTCATCGGGGTCGGACTCGTGAGCAAGGAGATCGAGCGTCGGTCGCTCTATCCTCTCCTGGCCAAGCCGCTCAATCGGGATGAACTCTTTCTCGGGAAATTCGTGGGGCTCGGCTTCACCCTCCTCGTGAACCTGGGAACCATGGCCCTGGGGCTGTACTTGACCCTGCTCCTGACCGGTCGCCGGCCGGAGCCCCGGCTCCTGGAGGCCATCTACCCCATCTACCTGGGCCTTCTCCTGGTCACCTCCCTGGCCTTGCTGTTCTCGACCCTGACCTCCTCGACCCTGGCCGCGGTCTGCACCCTGGCCCTGGTGGTCACGGGCCGCTTCTCCGACGTCATTCGTAACATGAAGGAAGTCGCTCCCGGGGCGCCGACCTGGCTGACGGAGGCGCTGTACTACGGGCTTCCCAATTTTCGGAACTTCGACTTCAAGGACAGCGTGGCCTACGGCGACCCCGTGCCTCTGGGCGTCCTGGGCTTTGTGACCCTCTATGCCCTGGCCTACATTGGTCTCGTGCTCGGCCTGGGCCTCAAGGTCTTTCGGTCCCGAGACTTTTGAAGCTGCGCCTGTATCTCGTTCTCGCCCTCCTGCCCGCGGTCCCGCTGGCCCAGCATCGGCTCGACTCCCTCACGGGTGGATTTCGCGCCCAGGAAGAAGTGCTCTACTTGTGGTCGGGCAAGCAGGTGCGCCGCCTTTTTCCGGGATTCGAAGCCCTGGCGGCCGACATCTACTGGTTGCGGACCGTGCAGTATTTTGGCGGCCAGCACATCTTCGAGCGCGGGAAGCGCTTCGACCTGCTCTACCCGCTCATCGACATCACGACCACCCTCGATAAGCGACTGGAGATCGCGTACCACTACGGCGCCATCTTCCTGTCCGAGCCGCCCCCGATGGGGGCGGGCAACCCGCAGCAGGGGATCGCCGTTCTCGAGCGCGGGACAAAGGCCCTCCCCACCGTCTGGAGGCTGAGCCAGGATCTGGGGTTCTTCTACTTCCTTTACCTGCACGACGCCCACAAAGCCGCGGACATCCTGGACGAGGCCTCGCACATCCCGGGGGCGCCGTTCTGGTTCCGGACCCTGGCCGCCGATCTCCTCGCGAAGGGAGGGGACCGGGAGACGTCGCGGCGAATGTGGAAGCAAATGTATGACCAGGCGGAAGAAGGGGTCATCAAATCGAACGCCTTCATCCGCCTCCAGATCCTAGATGCCCTGGACCAGGCCGATCGCCTGACCGCGATGGTCCAGGAATTCGAGCGACGAGCAGGAAGGCGGCCGCGGTCACTGGGAGAGCTCGGGGCGCTGGGCGTCGAGCCCGCGTCCCGCCGTGATCCCGCCGGGCTCGCCTTCGATTATGATTCTGAGAAGGGGCAGGTCACTGTCTCTAAAGAGTCCCCCCTCTGGAGGACGGACTTCCAGCCACGGAGAACGCCATGAGGACCGCGACCATTTTTGCCTGGGCAGGCCTCACCTTAGCTCTCCTATCGGGGAGCGGGAACGCCCAATTCAGCCCGAGTCCCCCCGCGTCCGCTCCGCCCTCCGCGCCCTCGGTGGGGGACGTGATCCCCACGTTTTCCGCCGACGGCATCGACGGCTCCACCCAGCTTTTGGACTTCCCCCGGGGTTCGAGCACGGTCCTGCTTTTCTTCCTGAGCGGATGCCCCAGCTGCCACAAGATGATCCCGGAGTGGAACCGGGCCTTCGAACGCCGGCCGCCCCACCTGCGGGTTGTGGGCGTGCTCATGGACCAGGAGCCGCCCGGCTTCTTCACCGCCGTCCAGGTTGCCTTCCCCGTCGTCCGCGCGCCCGGGCGCGAGTTTCTCAAGAGCCTCAAGGTCAATCGGGCACCCCTCACCTTGCGGGTGAGTCAGGGCGGCAAAATAGACGACCTCGCGCTGGGGGTCATCGACCCCATCCGCTTGGGGGAGTTCTTCCGGCGCTAGGCGGCCGCCCGCTCCCAGACCACGAGCGCGCGCATGCCCGAGAGGGGGGCCACCGCCCGCAGCCCCTCGTCCAGCCGGAGGAGAAACGGGGTGGCGCGGCGGGGCAGCATCGATCCCTTCTTGAACCCCAGACTCAGCAAGTAGGCAAAGCCGTTCAAGATCCGGAGCCGCGGAGGCCGGAACCCCAGGCTCAGCCACTCTTTTGGGGAGGTGGTCACCACGAGACGCCGGACCACGGCCGCATCGCCCTGGAAAGCGACCTTGCTCTCTCCTTCCTTGAGGTGGAAGGGGTCCCAGGGATCAAGCCCCAGGGTGCATCCCTCTTCGTGAAGCCACCGGTAGATGGGAAACGAGAGCGGGGTCACCCAAGGCTCGACCACGGCAATGCGCCCGCGGGGGCTCAACACCCGGGCTGCCTCCTGGAAGAACCGGCGGGGCGAGGCCAGGTGGTGAATGAGGTCGAGACCGACCACGCTCCCCACCGTGCCCCCGCAAAGCGGCAGCCCCAGGGCGTCGGCGGCCAAGTCATTCCACGGGGCCGGGATAAGGTCGGCGGCGATCCACGCGAGGTCTGGCCTCTGGCGGCGGGCATACTCGCGGAGGAAGCCGGGCCCGGCCCCGACCTCCAGGGCCCGTCCCGGAGCCAGCTCGGAGAGTAGGGCCTCGAACCACACGCCGTACACCTGGGCCAGAACGGGCTTGTCCGCCCACACGCGCCGGTGTTCCTCGAGGCGTTCGCGACTCACGAGCTGGCCTCTCGGCTGGAGGACTCCCCGCGGAGAACCACGAGGGCGGCCACGGTGGAGGCGAGGGAGATTCCGGCGAGGAGGATGCCCACCTTAACCGCCCACGGCCGGTAGACAAACTCGATCCGGTGGCGGCCCCCCGGGGCCTGAACCGCCCGGAAGGACGTGTTCGCGCGCAGGACCCGGGTCGGGCGCCCGTCCAGCCACGCCTGCCACCCGGGATCGTAGGAGTCCACGAGCACCACGAAGCCCGGCTCGCTGAGGTCCGCTTCAATGAGGACCCGGTCCGGCCGCTCCTGAACGATGCGGCTCACGCCCGAGAAGGAGGCGAGGGCCCGGGAGGGGAGGCCCTCCGGCAAGATGACCTCGTGACGGGGATCGAAGCTCGGGTCCAGGAGGGCGGGCAGGCCCTCGGGATCTTGGGTGATCCGCGCGTTTCCGACCGCGTACGTCCGCGGCAGGGGGTCGGGTACCTGGAACACCCGGATCGGCCCCTTGAAGAGGCCCGGAAAGACGGGCCCCGGCGTCAGGGCTGCGAAGGCCTCGGGGTGGGAGGCCACCACGTGGGTGACGCTGCCGAGCTCCAAGAGTCGGGTCTGGGCCGCGGTCCCTTCCACCTGTCGAAGGGCGAGGGTCAAGCGGCGGAGCGGTTCCGGATGCAGCCCCCGGTAGTCAATCTCGAAGCCCGAGCGCAGTCCCCATCGCCCCGCGGTCTGCGGGGCGAGCGCCAACTGCATCCCCAGCGCGGAGGCGGCGTCCAGAGTCCATCCCGCGGGGACCCGCTCGAGCGCTCGCAGCTCGCTCTCCCTTTCCCCCGGCGCACCGCTCTTCCCAAGGCTGTAGTCGTACACGTAGACCCGCGTCGCCGACCCTGAGCCCAGAGCGGCCAGGACTTCCGGGCGATGGGTGTAAAGCGCGACCGGCGCGACGGCGACGGGATGACGATGATAGAGAGCGAGCTCCGTGACGGCCAGGAGGGCCAGGCCCGCGGCCAGCGCCGGGGGGCGGCGGGGGAACAGGGAGAGGACCACCAACACCAGGGCCAGGGCCACGCCCACCGCGAGCTTGGCCTCCGTGGCGGCCAGGGGGGAAGAGGGGGGAAAGGTCAGAGCGGGATCAAGCAGGCGAGCAATCCAGGCCGCGGACTGGAAGTGCATGCTGAGGACCAGGCCCAGGTCGAGGAGGAGGAAAAGGGCAGCGGGAGCGACGACGAAGAGTGTCCACCGACGGGGAGAGGCCAGACGTGGGTCGCGCCAGACGTCGTAGCCAAGGCCGGCGAGGAGGGCCCAGGCGAAGGCGGCCACGGTCATGGCCTTGACCGGGTAACGAAGGATCTTGAGGGGGGGGAGCAGGGTCAGGGCGATGTCGTAGGCGGGCGTGTGGCGGCCCAGGGCCAGGAGCAGGGTCCCTCCCAGCACGGCGAGAAGAAGCCGGCGGAGGGAGGGGCGGGCGGCGGCAGCCGCGGCTCCGACCAGCCCCAGGGCGGGCAGCCCCAAGTAGAGGGAGCTGAGGAAGGGCTCGCGGGACTCGAAGAGGAGGGCCCTCCAGTCGGCCCGAAGGGGGAGGCTGCTCCACAGGCCAGGCACGAGCGTCTCCAGGAGCCCCAGCGGGTGGACCGACCAATAGGTCCGCACGGCCAGGGGAAGGCTGCGGCGCGCCGAGCGGGTGAGCACGTCGAGAGCGGGCAGCCACAAGCCCGCGGAGAGGCCGAGGGCGAGGATGTAAGCCATGGCCGCCCTTATGGCGAGCGCTCGCCGGGAAGACCACGGCCCGCGTAGATGACGGGCCAAAGCGAGGCCGGCCAAGAGGAGGACGGTCATGGCGCACATGTCGGCGGAGCCGGCGAGGATCTGGGCGGCGAGGGCGAGGCCCAGGTAGAGCACGGGCCGGGCTTGTCCGGACTCGAATGCGATATCGGCGGCGAGGACCACGACGGGGATCCAGCAGGCGCCCGCGAAGTGATGCCAGAGATCGATGAGGGAGAGAAATGGCCCCGAGAGCATCCACACCGCGGCGGCCAGAAGCGCGCCCGCCCGGGAGACCCTCCAATGGCGGCAGAGTGCATAGATGCCCAGGGAAGAGCCGACCACGTGGACCACGGCGAAGGCCGTGTAGTACCACCAGGGCCGAAGGAGCAGGCTGAGCCAGGTCAAGGGGTAAAGGATCTGCGCCGCGGGGTCGGCGAGAAGGGGCTGACCGAAAGCGGGGCCGGGGTCCCAGAGGGGCCAGGAGCCCGCCACTACCGCCCGCGCGAAGGCCTCGATCTGGGGATGCCAGACGAGGTGGATGTCCCGCTTATAGAGGACACCGCCCAGGAAAACGGCTTCGCGGAAGAGCCAGAGGGCAAGGCCAAGAAGGGCCAGCGCGGCCAGGGGTGGGCTCTCCCCGCCCCCTACGACCCCGGGCCGCCTCAAGGTGGCGGCTTCCCCCTCGGCCCCCCCGACGGGCAGGTCGTCCCTCACGGCCGGCGGGGCAGCTTTGGGCGGTCGGGACCGGGCCCTGCCGCCATCAGCGTTTCCGGGCCCGGAGGAGCAGCGATCCCGCGACCTCGCGCGCGAGGGGCACGCGTTCGAGAAGAGAACCGAGCCCATCCACCCACCCGAGGCAAGCGGCGGGGGTGGCAGGATGGAGAAAGTCGAAGGGATCCACCTGGATCTCGGAGAAGCCGCTCCTCTGCAGGCTGGCCCGGGCCCGGAAGCGGGAGAAGGCCATCTCGTCCGGCGAGACCCCGAAGTATTCCTTGGTGAGCCCGAGGTGAAACATAACCGCCACTTGGGGATTGAGGATGTTGGGTTCGGCGAAGACGGCTCGCCCCCCCGGCTTGAGAACGCGGTGGGACTCGCGGAGAGCCTGGTCGAGGTCCAGGTGGTGGAGCACGGAGCTGCCGTACACGGCGTCGAAGTGAGCGTCCGGATAGGGCATGGCCTCCGCGTTGCCCTGGTCCAGGGCGACGTTGGGGCAGCTGGCCAGGCGGGCCCGGGCCTTGGCGAGCAGGTCTTCGGACAGGTCGATGCCCCGGATCTCGGCCCCGCTCCGCGCGGCCCGCTCCAGGAAGACCCCGGTTCCGCAACCGAGCTCGAGGGCCCGGCGGCCCGGCTCCAGCTGGGCGTGGCGTATGAACAGGGCCGCCCTTCGTTCCGCACGTCGTCGTCCGGCCGGGCTGTCCCAGTTCCAGATGATCTCCGCCCTCTCCGCGATCTTGCGGTGGTGTTCGATCTCCCGCGCGAGGCGCCCGTCCGCGTCTTTGCTTGGGCCCACGGGCAACCCCCTCAGATGAACTTCAGCTTCCGGGCCGCGAAGAGGCTCATGCGGAGGAGGAGCCAGCCGTGGCGGAAGCGGGAGATGTTGGTCTCGCCGTAGCGGCGTTCGTGGTAGCGCACGGCCAGGTCCGCGATCCGCAGGTTGAGGCGGGAGGCCCCGAACAAGAGGTCGAAGTCCCCGAAGGGGTCGAAGTCCCCGAAGAACGCGCGGTTGGCCGAGATCCGCTCGTAGTCTTCACGGTACAGGGCCTTGGTTCCACAGAGGGTATCCCGGACCTGCTGGCCGAGGAGCCAGGAGAAGAGAAGGGCGAAGCATTTGTTGGCGAGCAGGTTCAGGAAGCGCATGGCGCGGCCTTCCATGGGATAAACCATGCGGGAGCCGTTGATCAGCTCGCCCTTGCCCCGGGCCAGGGCCTCCACGAACTTGAGCATGTCCGCGGGGGCCACCCCCATGTCCGCATCCAGGATGGCCAGGACCTCGCCCCGGGCCTGGCCGAAGCCCAGCCTCACGGCGTCGCCCTTGCCCCGGCCGGTTTGCTTGAGGAGGCGGAGGGGCAGGGCGGGATTCTCCTGGATGACCTCCCGGATCACCGCTTCCGTGTCGTCCTGGGAGTTGCCCTCGACGAAGATGAACTCGCTGTTGGGTCCCAGGCGGGGCAGGCTCGCCACTAGGGGCCGGATGTGTCCGGCCTCGTTGCGGCAGGGGATGATCACGCTGGTGCTGGGCTCGGAGGTGTGCGCGGGCCGGAAGCGGTCGGGGGCCGGCCGGGCAATGATGCCAAACATCAAGGAGAAGAGATCGGCCAAGGGCAGATGGCCCACGAAGCGGTTGACCGCGTCGGCGAGGAGGGGGATGCCGGCCGGGCAAAGAATCTGCATGTCGTCCCGCACCACCTGGAAATCGGCGAGGGACAACATGTTCTTGATCTCTTCGGGCGGCAGCCAGGCTTCCGGGGGCTGGCGGTGCTTGAGGCCCATCGCCTCCGCCGCCCTCAGGAAGGGTTGCCAGAGCCGGCTGTAGCTGTAGATGAGTATCCGGGTGCGGGGATGGCAGAGGGGGTGGAGGTTCTCCAGCGCCCGCTGCACGTCGCTCAGGTGGGTGACGACGTTCAGGAGCAATACCGTGTCGAACGGCCCGCCCACCTGGGCCAGAAGCCGACGGTCGGCGAGGTCACCCTCGAAGAAATGCAGGTTCTGGCCGCGGTGGGCGCGGCGGGCCGCCTCCACGCCCGGGGCGGAGATGTCGATTCCCACCCCCCGCGAGGGCTTGAGGGCGGCCAGAAGGTGTCCCGATCCGCAGCCGAGGTCGAGAATCCGCTGGCCTTCGGGGATGCGGACCCGCAGCACGCGCGTCAGGTACTCATAGTAGTAGCGGTGCCGCTCGCGCGAGGCCTCGATCCCCTCGTGGTTCTCCTCGTAGAAACGCCGCACCTCTTCGAGGAGGGGATCGTTCAGGGCCCGGGGGTCGGGGAGAAGCGCTCTCTCCTGTACCACTCGATGGTCCTCCGTAGGCCTTCCTCGAAGCCGGTGGTCGCGCGGAAGCCGAAGTGCCGCTCGGCGCGCGAGATGTCGAGACACCGGCGGGGTTGGCCGTCGGGCTTGTTGGGGTCCCAACGGATCTGGCCCTTGAAGCCGACCAGGTGCGCGATCAGCTCTACGAGGTCCTTGATCGTGATCTCGAATCCCGCTCCCAGGTTGACCGGCTCGGGGCCGCTGTAGTCGGCGGCCGCCATGCAGATCCCACGGGCCGCGTCCTCTACGTACAGGAACTCCCGCGAGGCCTTGCCCGTTCCCCACACCTCGATGGCGCCCGCCCCCTGGGCGAGGGCCTCCTCGCACTTCTTGATGAGGGCGGGGATCACATGGGAGGACGCGGGGTCGAAGTTGTCGTGGGGACCGTAGAGGTTGACGGGCAGGAGGTGGATGACGTCCAGCCCGTACTGCTGGCGGTAGGCCTCGCCCTGCACGAGCAGCATCTTCTTGGCCAGCCCGTAGGGGGCGTTGGTCTCCTCGGGGTAGCCGTTCCAGACATCCTCTTCCCGGAAGGGCACGGGGGTGAACTTGGGATAGGCGCAGATCGTGCCCACGGTCAGGACCTTCTCGATCCCTTGCAGGCGGCATTCCTCCAGGAGCTGCACCCCCATCATCAGGTTGTCATAGAAGAAGGAGCCCGGATTCTCGCGGTTAGCGCCGATGCCGCCCACCCGCGCGGCCAGGTGCAGCACGAGATGGGGGCGGGTCTCTTGGAGCAGCCGCCGCGCCGCCTCCCGCTCCACCAGGTCGTAGTCTTTCCGCCGCGGAACCACGACCTCCGTGACCCCGCGCCGCCCCAGCTCAGCAACAACATGTCTTCCCAGGAAGCCGGCGCCCCCCGTGACGACGATGCGCCTTCCTGCGAGGTTCATGCCGCGGCTTGAAAGTACCACGGGCCCTAGGACGTGACAACGCGACTGCTCAGGGCCCCGGTCCGCTTCTCGAGAGCACGGTGAAGCTGCGGCGCACGGTCTCCCCCGTCTCGTCCACGAGGGTCAGAACGTGGCGGCCCGGCGGCGGCGCCAGTGCCATCTGGTGCACGTCGCGCGTCTCGCCTTGGTACTCGTCGTCCAGGTGCCAGAAGATCTGGGCCTCGTGATCGCGGTGGGCGGCTTCGAAGACGACGCGCCCGAGGGCGCCGTCCATCTCGACGGGCACGTATATCTGCCCGTTCTCCCGGGGGTACACCAGGGACAAAGAGGCGCTCCCCGCGGCGTCGAGGGCGGCCCGGCAGTCGGGCCGGAAAGGGGGGGGTGGGTGATAGTCGGCGTGTCGCCGCCGGTAGTAGGTCTCGAGGGTAGGGGGCAGGACGAACCAAGCCCGGTTGTGGATCGACGCCAAGGGCTCGCAGTCGGCGTGGACTTGCCATGACCCGCCGGCATCGAGGTGCAAGAGGCGGCAGTACGTGCAGGGGGGCGAGCCGAGGCCAAGGTGGGGGACGAGCTGCGCACGCAAAGACGAGCAGTGGGGCCCCGCCCGCATGCCGCTCTGCGCGCAGACGTCGACGACCGCGAGCCCGGCCGTGGGCTCGGGAAACCAGCCCGCGGGGGGAAGCAGGTTGAACAGCTCGAACAAGATAGGCGCGGCCGCCGAGTAACCGGTGAGGCCCGGCCGCCCCTCCCCATCCGCGTTCCCCACCCACACACCGACCGCGTAGCGGGGCGTGACCCCCACCGCCCAGGCGTCCCGGAACCCATAGCTGGTGCCGGTCTTCCATGCGATCCGCTGGGAGGTCGCGAAGGCCCGCCAAGCCTGCTCGTCCCCCGGGCGCTCCACCTCCAGCATGGCGTTGAGGGTGAGATAGGCCGCGGCCGCATGCAGGGGCTCGTCGTTCCCGGGAGAGGGGACCTCACCCCTGCCCCCCGCCCGATAGGAAGGAGGCCGAAAGACGGCCGCCCGCGTCGGGCCGGGGGCGGAGCCGTTCGCGGCGCGGGCCAGCCCGGCGTAGATGCCGGTCACGTCCCAGAGGCTGCCCTCGGCGCCGCCCAGGATCAGAGCCAGGCCGTAGTCGCGTGCGGGCCGGCTCAAGGTCGTCATGCCGAGGCGCCGGAGCAGGGCGCAGAACCGATCGACCCCGTAGCCGCGCAGCATGCGGATGGCGGGCACGTTCAAGGAGCGCGCCAGGGCCCGCTCCGCGGGCACCGCGCCCGAGTACGCGTGATCGAAGTTCTCAGGGTGAAATGCCCCGACGTGGGTCGGCACATCGGGAATCAGCTGACCCGGCAGGACCTCACCGGCCTCGAGCAGGCCCGCGAAGAGGAGAGGCTTCAGGATGCTTCCCGTGCTGCGCGGTGCCGGGATGACGTCGACGTGTTCTCCGTGGTCGTCCCCCTCGGCGGGGGGGAGGTTGCCGAGGTAGGCCACTACCTGTCCGGTCTCCACCTCGACGATGAGGGCGGCCGCGTTTCTGACCCCGTTCTCCTCGAGGGCCCGGTGATGTCGGGCCAGGATCTCGGCGGCTCGCGCCTGCACGTCTCTCTTGAGGGTTGTATGGACCCACGGGCTCGCGTCCCTGGTTTTCCACCGTCTGGTGGGCGAGGCCGAGGCAGCCTGGACGCGGCTGAGCAGGTGCGGCGCCAGGGTGGGGAGGGGCTGGGGGGCGGGCGGAAGGGGCTCCTGCTTGGCCAGCTCGCAGCCCAAGGCGTCGATGTTGCCCGTATCCCGCAGGGATTCCAGCAGACGGTTGCGCTTCGCCAGCAGCCGCGGGCGGTTTCGACCGGGGTGAATCAGGGCCGGGGAGTTGGGGAGGACGGCGAGCATGGCCGTCTCCGCCCAGGACAGGCGCGCGGCCTCGTGGCCAAAGTACCGCCAGGCAGCGGCATCGATCCCCACCGCGTTCCCCCCCATGGGCGCGTAGGCCGCGTAGAGCCCCAGGATCTGCTCCTTCGAGAGGGCGGTCTCCAGTCGGAGGGCGAGGACGGCCTCGATGATCTTCTCGAGATACGTTCGGGGCTGACCCTTTCGCGAGAGCCGGACCACTTGCATGGTCAGCGTACTGCCCCCGCTGGCGACCCCGCCGCTCCTAAGGTTCTGAACGATGGCGCGGGCGATGGCCAGGGGGTCCACGCCGGGGTGGTAGAAGAAGCGGCGGTCTTCGTAGCGCATGATGGCGGTGACGAAGCGCGGGGGGACCGTTCGGGCCAGCCCGAAGCGCCACTGTCCGTCCGCGGCGAAAGAGGCACCCAGGAGTTCGCCGTCGCGATCCAGGATCACGGTGGAAAGGGGGTCGGTGAACTGGACCACGGGCACGAGCCCGAAGAGGGCCAGGCCGAGGAGGGCAGCCCCGACCAGCCTCCCGGAACGCCGCCCCGAGAGCAGGCGCAGCCCCGCCCAAGCCCGCCGTCCGACCACGAGGATGGTCCGGTTTTCCACCGTCGGCTAGGGGTTGATACCCGCGGCCACGACCTGCACCCACTGCCCCCGGACGCGCGCGTTCAGGCTCGCGTCGTACATCGCCTCCACGGCGACCATAGGCAAGTAGTACTTCCCGAGATAGCTCGCGTTGACCGTGACCTCGACGGTCTTGGTCTCGCCGGCCTTGAGCCCGAAGTAGGTGTAGACGCGGTCGTCCCGGATGTCCTGAAACTCGAAGGGGGAGGGGGGGCTGCGCCGGAAGGTGTCCAGCCGCTCATTGTGGATCTCCCACCCGGAGGCGAAAAGGTGGGTGAGCGCCAGCTCCTGGAGGTCGCCCCGCAAGCCCAAGTTCGTGACTTTGGCGACCACCTTGAGATCGGTCCCTTGCTCGAGACGCGTGGGGTCGAGGGCCGTCCCCGCGGGGGACAGGTAGGAGACCTCGAGCTTGAGGCCGTTGCTGGCCGACGTTTCCTGACCGACCAGGGGCAGGCCGGAGAGGATCAGACGGGGATAGAGCTGGCCGGGGCCCGTGTTGCGGACCACGAGGGTCGCCTCCGGCTTTCCTCCGGAGACGAGGGCGCGCTGCACGAGAGGCGAGCCCGACGTCACCACCACGGGAGCCCCGCCGTTCCAGGCGTAGGAGAACGTGGTTTGAGGGCCGCCCCGGGTGTCGCCGGTGGCCCGCGCCAGGGCGAGGAGGGCATAGGCCGTCTCCTGGGTGCTCAGCCACTCGTTCTTGCTGAGCGCCTCCGACAGGACTTTGACGAGGGGCCCGATCTGCTCGGCCAATCCCAGGGTCACGAGGGCCTCCAGGACCATGGCCCGGTCCCTCAGGTCCGAGCCGAAGGTGTAGCCGAGCTCCCGGTAGGGCCGGATGGTCACGCCCGCGCCCCGGGCCAAGGCCCGCGCCGCCTCTGGCTGCCCGGCCAGCTGATAGGCGGCGGCCAGGCTCCACTTGGCGGTGACCGCCAGCTCGCCCCGCTCGCGAAGCTGGTTCTGGGCGGCGAGCTCCGGCGCCCCCGCGAGGGCCAGGGTGTAGAGCCGATAAGCCTGGGTCAACTCCGCCTGGCCGGGCCCGGCGACCCAGCCGCGGCTGCGCCGGCGCTGGAACCCCGTCCACTGATCGAGGACGCCCGCGGGGACGAGATAGCCGGCCTTCTGGGCCTCTAGCATGAAATGCCCCGCGTAGCTGGTGGCCCAATCGTTGGGGTCGTTGTCCCCCGGCCAGTAACCGAAGCCGCCGACCGAGGTCTGGAACTGCTTGAGCCTCTCAAGGCCTGCCTTCACGTTGGCCTCGGTGCGGGCCCGTTTCTCCGGCGACAACTCCAGGAGCTTGCCGAGGAAGAGCTGCGGGAAGACGGCGGAGACTGTCTGTTCGATGCAGCCGTGGGGATATTGCACGAGATACTCGAGGCGGCGCCCGAGATCCAGGGGGGGCACGCGCGAGACCTCCAGGGTCACCTCGTTGGTCCCGGGCTGGCCGGGAAGGACGATGGCCGGGCGCCAGGTCTCATCGGGTTTCAGCGTGGAGCCGATGACACTCACCGTGCGCTGGGTCGGCATGCGCACGTCAAGCTCGATGGTCTGCTGGGCGCGCTCGGCGCCGGCCACGGCGCGGATCACCGCGCTCCCCACCCCCAGGGCCGGCTTGGTGCTGATCCGGAAGGTAACGAGTTCGTCACCCAGGGCCTTGAATGAGACCTTCTTCGTCGCCGGGCCGGATACCGTGAGGGGGCCGGAGGTCGTGAGGGTCACGGTGACGTCCTTGACGCTCGGCTCCAGGGCGAAGACGGAAACGGGCAGGGCGGCGTCTTCCTCGGGGCCGAGCACCCGGGGGAGGGTGGCCAGGATCATGAGGGGCCGGCGGACGAAGATGGACTTCTCGGCCGCCCCGAAGGCGCCCTCGTGCCCGGCCACGACCATCACCCGCACCGCGCCCACGTACTTGGGGATCTCGATGGCGTGGCTGTTCGTGCCCCCGCGGGCCAGCGGGAAGGGGCCCAGGAAGCGGACCATGGGCGGGAAGCGGTTGGCGCGCTTGGCGCTGGCCGGCGTCCCCTGGTCGCCTCCGCCGATGGCCAGCATCCGCTCCATGGCCGCCCCGTAGGCTCCGACCACGTGGTCGTAGAGGTCCCAGGTCCTCACGCCCAGGGCCTCGCGAGCATAGAAGTAATCCCACGGGTTCGGGGTGGAGTAGCGCGTGAGCCCCAGCAGGCCCTCGTCGACGACGGCCAGGGTGTAGGTCATAGCCCGGCCCGTGGCCTCCCGAACCGTGACCGCGGCCGTGGCCTCCGGAGACCAGACATCGCGGCACTCCAGCACCGGCTTGAGGCGCGTGTCGGAGTTGGTCACCTTCACCGGCGCCACTCCGTAGAGGCGGATGGGGAGGTCATTCCCGGTCTGGGCATGCGGCTGAAGCAGAGTGACGTGGGCGTAGACGTTGGGGGCCATTTCGGGGGTGGCCAGGAAGGTGAAGCGTGTGTCCGTGCCCGTAGCCTCGAGCCACGCCATGCGCAGCACCCGCGAGCCCGACTCGAGGCTGACAAGGGCGCGCCCCTTCTTGGGGGTAGGCAGGGCCAGCGTCACCGTGTCCCCGACGTTGTACTCCTGCTTGTCGGCGGCAAAGGCGAGCACGCTGGCCCCCCCCGCCATCTCTTTCTGCCCGCGGCCAGCCCAGCCTGGCCAATCGATGTATACGACCTTGGCCGTGCGGTGCTTCCCTTCGCGGTCCAGGGCGGTGATGAGGTAGCGTCCCCAGTCAGGGTACTTGATCTCGAAACCCCAGCTCCCGGTGCCGTTCTTGAGCGCGACGACCCCCGATTGCAGGGGCGTCTGGACGCTGGATTCCGCGTAGGTCGTGAGATCCTCTTCCCCCTTCTCCCACCACCAGCGCCAGCCCAGCTTGTAGAGCTTGAATTCGACCTCGCCGTCGCCGCTGGGTTGGCCATCGGCGTCCACGGTGACGACGTCAAGCACGTGCCGGGTGTCGGTGAGAAGCATGCCGCGCGCCTGATCGCCTTTGGGGGCGCGGATGCCGACGTAGCGTTTGTAGGGGGAGTAGGGAATGCTGAAGCGGTCGAGGCTGAAGGCCCCCCCCGGCTCGAAGACGCGGGTCACGAAGTTGGCGGTGAGCTTGCCGGGAGCAACGTTCTCGGCCGTGATGGAGGCGTCGACCTTGGCCGCTCCGGTGTCGTCTAGTTGGCCTTCGAAGACCTTTTGCTTCTCGGTCTCGTACTTGCGGGTGGGGTCGTCAAAGGCATAGTCGGCGAAGCGCGGGAAGCGCGTGGTGGTGGTGGATAGCGTCAGCTCCACGTCCGCTTTGAGGTTCCGAGCGGGGGCCCCGTGAAGCCAGATGGACTTCAGGACCGCGGACAGGCGCGATCCGGCGCTCAAGGAGTCCTTTCCGAAGTCCAGGGTTATCTTCAGCCGGTTAGGCATGATGGTCTCGATCTTGAGGGCCCGGTCGAAGGTCGCGCCGCCCACGGTGACGCGGCCGGTATAGGTCCCCGTGGGCGCGTCGGGGGCGGTCGCGACCTCAAAGGTGTAGAAACCGTCGGAGGAGCCCGGCCGGGTCTGGGTCTTCACGAGCTGACCCCGGCTGTTGATCAGCTCAAAACGGGCAGGGTGGGCTCCCGTCAATCGCTTCCCGGGGTCGACGAGGATGAAGCCCAGGTACAGGGTGTCCCCCGGCCTCCAGACGCCCCGCTCACCGTAGAGGAAACCCTTGAGCCCCTTCGGAGCCTTCGCGCCGGCGACGTCGAAGTGGGCCATGGAGAGGGCGGTGCCGTCGTCCAGGCGTAGGTACCCGGTCTGGTCGCCGTTGCGAACCACGGCCAGGAAGGGCTTGCGCTCGGTCTTGAGCCGGGCCATCCCGTCGCTACCGGTCTTGCTTGTGGCCACGACCTGTTGCTGAAAGTCGCGCAGAGTGACCTCGGCCCCGGAGAGGGGTGCCGTGGTCCTAAGGTCGGTGGCGACCAGCGTCAACAGGTCGTCCTCGCCCCCCTTCGCCAAGAGGCCAATGTCGGACACCAGGACGTTGCGGCCCACCCTGACGTTGTGGTCGTAGAAGGGGCGGTAGTAGGCGGGGTGACAGGGGTTGTCCCGGTTCTCGTACATGCTGTTCCAGTCCCCCCCCTCCTCCCACGAGTCCCAGAAGCTCGCCTCCTCGGCGTCCGTCGAGGGGGCTCGGTCCGGAGGCTCGGGGAGGGTCGCGGCGGGACCCTCGCACGGCCAGAGGATGTCGGGGCGCCGGAAGGACAGGGTCAGGTGGTAGAGGCCACCGGGGCTGGCCTTGGTCAGGGGCGTGAGGTCGAGGCCCACCGACACCGCGCGATTCTCCTTGTCGGGCGTGATGTCCAAAGGAAGAGTCTTCTTCCAGACCGCGCGGCCCACCCGGTTCAGTTCATGATCCCCGGGCAAGTCGTTGACCTGGAAGAATTGGGGCAGGGCAACGTCGGGCACTCGGATGGCCTCCACGGTCAGCGCGCGAAGGTTGACGGCCTCGATGGGGATGGTGAGGCCGGTGGAGGTCGGCACGATCACGCCCTTCCCGAGGAAGCGGACCTGTGGCTTCAGGGCCTCGAAGCTCACGCTCAGCTCGCGCCCCTCCTTCATCCGGTATCCGACGGCGTTGCGGATGCCGGCCGCTACCCGCACGCTCTGGTCCCCGCGGAAGCTGCGGGCGCTGTAGACGCTCACCACGCTCCCCGAGATGACGAAGCGAAGGTCCTCGTGTTGTCTTATCTGAATGAGGCCGTTGAGGTTCTGGGGAGTCTTGAGCGGGTCCGTGAACCGCAGCTCGAGGTACTGCTCCTTTCCCTGAACCGCCCGGGCCTGGTCCAGGTTGAAGGTGTTCAGTCCGGGCACGGCCACCTCTTGAGCCTGCCGCTTCTCGACCCCGATGACGTGCCCATCCCAGCGCAGCTGCAGTTTGGAGGGATCCTCGCCGCGCTGGATGCCTCGGACGACGAAGCCGTGCGTCCTGCGGTTCGGATCGTGTGTCCACTCGACCTTGAGGGCTTGCTTGTCGTGGGTCACCTGCAGCAACTGCTCAACCCGGGCCGGATCCTCGACGTCGGCGGTGACGAGCTTGCCCGTCAGCTTCTGCTTCTTGTTGTCCTGGGCGTCGGTCGCCTCCAGCCCGTCAAGGGTCACCTCGAAGGACTGGGCCATGGTCGAGAAGTCGAACTCGAAGCGCGGAAGGGGCACCTTGCCCTTGGGGAGCCGCGACAGGTCCAGGGCCGCGGAATAGGACTGCCCGTCGGGGAGCCGATCGGCTGGCCGATACTCGATCTGGTTGAGGGCGGTCCAGACCGCCACGCCCTTGATAGCGGGCTCGAACTTGAAGGGCGAGTCCGAGAGGGGAGTGTTGAGCTGGGCGGGGTCGACCGCGGCTTCCGCCAGCTGGACCCGGATGGCGCTCTCCCGGGAAATCGCCCCCTGGGTGAAGGCGGCGATCGTCGCGCGCTCCGCCTCGGAAAGCGCGCGGCGAGTCCCCGGTCTCTTCTGCCCGCGACCGCAACCCCCAAGGCCCAGGAGGACGCAGGACACCACCCAGACGGCTCGTGACGGACCGCGCATCGATCACCCCCGCGTGCTGTGCCGGTGAGACGGTATTCTCAGCCCGTCATCTCGTGGAAGCAAGATCCGTGCGCTGTGCGTCGCCTGTCCAGGTCGCGGTCGGGAAGAGGTTAGGGCCTGCGCGCCACCGACTCGTGTCTGCGGTGACACTCGGGGGCGTTCCTGCCCGGACACTCGAGGGTTTTATGGTGGACCCCAGGCTCCGGCACGGAATCCACTCGGGGAGGAAGAGGAGCGCTGATCGAGGGGGCAGCGCTCACCGGCCAGAGCATCCGAGGGCTCAACTACTGGAAGAACCAGTAGTAGAAGGATCCGTAGCGCCCTGAGAAGCGGAGGGCCGTGTGCCCCTCTCCCAGGAAGCTTCCGGGTAGCCGGAACACGTATTCGTTCCAGCCCGGCCGGGTCCGGATGGCTAGCCGGGCCAGCGTTTGCCCGCCGGATTGGACGATCAGGCCGGCCTCGGGAAACTCGATCTCGTAGGTTCCGCTCCCGGAGGCGCGCATGCTGGCGGCCTGAACCGCGGAGGCTGTGCGCATCACCACCACCAGGTCCCGGCCGCGTTGGGTGGCGATCTGAAACGATTCCTCACCCATGATGGCCCGGCCCGCATCCGCCACGATCTCACTGCCTCCGGGCAGGGCATAGGCATCGATCCGCACCGTGCCGTGGAGGCGGATGTTGCCTAGATGGGATGAGAAGCGGTAGCCGTGGTTGGCTTCGTCGCGAGCGTCGCAGACGTTCAGCCGGTCCGTTTCCTGGAGGCCTGCCACCGCCCGCAGGGTCTCGGGCAGGAAGATGCGCCCGTTCTTGCCCACGAGGTCGTAGCGCATGCGGAAGATCAACAGCTCGTCGCCGAGGCTGCTCGACTGGTGGAGGGGAGGGCCTTCCACGAGCTCCCGCATGAGCGCCGATCCCTCCTGGACGGAGCTGGTCGTGATCAGGTAGGGAGGGCGCTCCGAGGCGGGGAGCCGCCCCAAGGCCTCGAAGACCCCGGCCTCTCGCTCCGCGGTGTGGTTCCCGAAGAACGCGGGGCTTGTGACGCCATGTAGGTTGAGGTTGCGATGCCCGGTGAGGTACTCGAGGCTGGTGGCGATGTTGGCCATGGCCACGCCCCTCGGCAGGTTGTGCGTGATCCACTCGGCCGTCATCACGTCCCGCCGGTAGACCTCCCCCGCCATCTCCCCGTAGAGCGCCCCGAAGCGGAGGGTGGACAGGAGCCCGAGCAGCACGAAGAGGCTGGCTCCGGTGCGGAAGAGGGTGCTCTCGAGGGCGCTATCGCCGCGGGCCAGGAGGCGCACGGCGAGCCCCAGGCCAACGGCGGTGAGGACCAGGAGGCCCGGGAAAGCCCACATAAGGTAGCGGTTGAAGTGGACCCCCATGAAGATGTTGGGGCCCACGAGGCCAAAGACAATGGCAACCACGCCCAGCCACACCCGCACCGGTCGGCGCCACGGCTCTGGAAGGTGGGCCGCGGCGAGGAGGATCAAGAGGAGGGCCAAGGGCGGGAAGAAAAAGGGAGCCCAGCCCCGGGCGAAGCCGATCGGTGCCTGGGAAGGGTAGAAGCCGAGGAGAAGGCCTCGGATGACATCCACCGCGTACTCGGCGACGAGGGCCAGGGCGTCGCTGGTGGTGTAGTTGGCGAGGAGCGACTTGTCGATGACGGAGGTGCCCAGCCAGGACCCGGTGAGCCCTCGTTGGAAGAACAGCATGCCGAGGCCGACCGCGGCCGGCAGCCAGGGCAACCAGTTGGGAGGATCCCGTCGGAGGGGGCTCTCCTTCTTGGCGAGGGACGCTTTGACGAGTGACGCCGAGCCTAGGAGGAGGCCGATGAGCAGCCCCTCCGGGCGAGCCAGAGCCAACAGCGATCCCGCCGCCGCGTAGGATCGCCACCCGCTCCCCGCCCACGCCCCTAGCCATCTCTCGAACAGCCAAAGGGACAGGAACATGAAGAGGGCGATGTCGGATCCGTAGAGAAAGCCCCAGACGACGGGGCCGCCGAGGGCCACGAGCAACCCCGCCAGCAGGCCCTCCCGGTTCCCTCCCAGCAGGGCGCCGAGCCTTCGGGCCATGAGGACGGAGCCCAGGTAGAGCCCGGCCCCGGCGGTGATCACGAAGGCTATGAGGCCCTCGCCCCGCGCTCCCAGAGCATGGGCGAGGGCCAGGACCGCGGTGTGGAGGAGGCTGGTGGCGCCCGTAGAGGGGGGCTCGCCCGGGTTGTACTGGAAGGGGTGCCCCCCCGCCATGGCCCCCGCGTACTGGCAGATCACGTAGAGGTCGACGACCTGGGGGACGAAATGGCCGTCGGTGGCGGCCAGCATGAATCCCACGAACAGGAGGGCCACGACCAGGCTCAAGAGCACGAGGCCGGGCGTTCCCCACGTCGGCTGCGCCTCTGGGGCCGGTGCGCGGTCGGAGGCCATCGCGTGCGCATCATACTATGCGCGATCCGGCCCCACCTTGACTCGGTTGCGCGCTCCGCGCGAAGATCGCGGGAAGCGTGTTCATGCTGCTGACCCTCGGCCTGCGGGAGGCGCTCCGCCCGCCCCTCTTCGAGGGAGCGTCTCTCGTCCTGGGCCTCATCGTGGGTAGCTTTGCCAACGTCTGCATTCATCGGATCCCGATCGGTCACTCCGTCGTCTCGCCCCCCTCGCGCTGTCCCTCCTGCGGGGCTCTCATCCGGCCCTGGGACAACATCCCCGTCCTCAGCTATCTGGTGCTGCGCGGGCGCTGCCGGTCCTGCGGGGCCCCCATTTCTCCTCGCTACCCGGCGGTAGAAATGGTCAACGGTCTCGCCTACCTGGGGCTGGCGTGGCTGGCCGGCCCTTCTCTCCAGACCTTCGTGTCCATGGCCTTGGTGACTGCTCTTCTGGTGCTGAGCCTCATCGACCTCGATCACCACTTGCTCCCCAATGTGATCACTCTCCCCGGCATTGCCGCCGGCCTCGTTGCCAGCTTCCTGCCCGGGTCTCGCGTGACTCCCCTCGCAGCCGCGGAGGCCGCCCTCGGCGGGTACCTGGCTCTCTTCGCGGTGGCGCGGGCCTACCGCTGGTTCCGGGGTGTGGAAGGGCTCGGCCAGGGGGACTGGAAGATGGTGGCGATGCTGGGGGCTTTCTTCGGCTGGCCGAAGTTGCTCCTGACCGTGTTCTTGGCCTGCCTGGCGGGAACGGCGGTGGGCCTGGCCTTCATCGCCTTCCGCGGACGCGACCTCCGCTACGCCTTGCCCCTGGGAACGTTCCTGGGGGGGGCGGCCATCGTGGTCATCTTCGCGGGCGACCCTCTGCTGGCCTGGTACCAAGGCTTCCTCCATGGCTGACGTCCGGCGCCAGTCGCTGCGGCTGGCCGTGGGCCTCGCCCTCCTCGTGGTGGGGTTGGTGGAGATCCAGTCGGTGTTGCAATCCGTGCGGTCGCAGCGGCG